>CAJKXG010000112.1 GCA_905203795.1 uncultured Oscillospiraceae bacterium
GATCTCGATCATGGTACCCACTTCATACTTCAGATCAATGCCGGCAGCAGCGATCTCCGCATCAGCGGTCTTCACCACAACGTCCTTCACAAACTTGAGCTCCTTGACCTCGCCGACCAGCGGGATCATGACCTCAGGAACGATGGTCCAGTCAGGATGCTTCTTCGCCACGTTGATCGCCGCACGGATGACCGCCTTGGTCTGCATCACGGCGATTTCCGGATAGGTGACGGTCAGACGGCAGCCGCGGTGACCCATCATGGGGTTGAACTCGTGCAGACCGGCGATGAGCGCCTTGATGTCCGCAACGGACTTGCCCTGTGCCTTTGCCAGCGCTTCGATATCCGCCTCCTCAGTGGGAACGAACTCATGCAGCGGCGGATCCAGGAAGCGGATGGTCACGGGACAGCCTTCCAGCGCCTCGTACAGCGCCTCGAAGTCGCCCTGCTGATAGGGCAGGATCTTCTCCAGAGCCGCCTCACGACCCTCAACGGTGTCGGCGCAGATCATCTCGCGGAACGCGGCAATGCGATCCGCCTCAAAGAACATGTGCTCGGTACGGCACAAACCAATACCCTCAGCACCCAGTTCACGCGCCTTCTTGGCGTCGCGCGGGGTGTCGGCGTTGGTGCGCACCTTCAGGCGGCGGAACTCGTCCGCCCACTCCATGATGCGGCCGAACTCGCCGGCGATCTCGGCATCCACCGTCGGGATAATACCGTCGTAGATGTTACCGGTGGAACCGTCGATGGACAGGTAGTCGCCCTCATGGAAGGTCTTGCCCGCCAACTCGAATTTCTTGTTTTCTTCGTCCATCTTGATCTCGCCGCAGCCGGACACGCAGCAGGTACCCATGCCGCGCGCCACAACCGCCGCGTGGGAGGTCATGCCGCCGCGGACGGTCAGGATGCCCTGAGACGCTTTCATGCCGGTGATATCCTCGGGAGAGGTCTCCAGACGAACCAGCACGACCTTTTCGCCGCGCGCATTCCACGCTTCGGCATCGTCAGCGGTGAAAACGATCTTGCCGCAGGCAGCGCCGGGGGACGCGCCCAGACCCTTGCCGATCGGCGTAGCAGCTTTCAGCGCCTTGGCGTCAAACTGCGGGTGCAGCAGGGTGTCGAGGTTGCGGGGATCGATCATGGCGACCGCCTGCTCCTTCGAGATCATGCCCTCATCCACCAGATCGCAAGCGATCTTCAAAGCAGCCTTGGCGGTACGTTTGCCGTTGCGGCACTGCAGCATATACAGCTTGCCGTGCTCGACGGTGAACTCCATATCCTGCATATCGCGATAGTGGTCTTCCAGAATGTCGCAAACCTTCACGAACTCGGCATACGCCTCGGGGAATTTCTCCGCCATCTGCGCGATCGGCATCGGGGTGCGCACGCCGGCCACGACGTCTTCGCCCTGTGCATTGGTCAGGAACTCGCCCATCAGCTTCTTTTCGCCGGTGGCGGGATCACGGGTGAACGCCACGCCGGTGCCGCAATCGTCGCCCATATTACCGAACGCCATCATCTGCACGTTGACGGCAGTACCCCACGAATAGGGGATATCGTTGTCACGGCGATACACGTTGGCGCGCGGGTTGTCCCAAGAACGGAACACCGCTTTGATAGCGCCCATCAACTGCTCCTTGGGATCGGTCGGGAAATCTTCACCGATCTTGGCCTTGTATTCGGCCTTAAACTGGAACGCCAGTTCTTTCAGGTCGTCCGCGCTCAGCTCGACATCCTGCGTGACGCCCTTCTTTTCCTTCATTTCGTCGATGAGCTGCTCGAAATACTTCTTGCCCACTTCCATCACGACGTCGGAATACATCTGGATGAAGCGGCGATAGCAGTCCCACGCCCAACGGGGGTTGTTCGATTTTTCGGCGATGACGTTGACCACGTCCTCGTTCAGACCGAGGTTCAGGATGGTGTCCATCATGCCGGGCATGGATGCGCGCGCGCCGGAACGAACCGAGACGAGCAGCGGGTTCTCCTTGTCACCGAACTTTTTGCCGGTGATCTCTTCCATCTTCGCGATGTACTCCATGATCTGCGCCATGATCTCATCGTTGATCTGACGGCCATCCTCATAATACTGGGTGCAGGCCTCGGTGGAAATGGTGAAGCCCTGCGGGACCGGCAGACCGATATTGGTCATTTCCGCCAGGTTCGCGCCCTTGCCGCCGAGCAGCTCACGCATTTTCGCGTTGCCCTCAGAGAACAGGTAAACATACTTGTGACTCATTGGTTATCCTCCTATATTTTAATATCCCAAATTGAACAATACCTGCGATGCGGACAGACCGCTCCACAGTGAACAAAGACATTATACCACCCCTGCGCAAATTTTTCCACATATTTATTTGAATATTTTGTAAAATCGTACTTTTTCACATTTGCGACCCGCTTTTGCCCTGTAAAGTCTGTGAATTTTCACGCTCCCGTACGCCGTTATACCGCTCAAATGCTCTATCGCGTTCTTCTCCCGATGTCCGTGACTGCTCCTCCTGCGGTTGCAGCATACATTTTTGAAAATGACTATATAAAAAAGAGATGCCGCATGTATCGTTTGCGACATCCCTTTATACGGTTTCACCGTTTGTTTTATGCGATAGAAAATGTCTTGGTGAGTTTCTTGCCGCTTAAACTGAAGAGCTCAGAAACCTCCACGCTGATATCCGTTGTTTCATCGTTTAACTCATACGCGACTTCTATATCCAGCGAAGCACCGTTTTGCAGAGATTTTGTTTGATTATCCGCGCTGTATTCGGCACTGTCTGCCAGCACATAAGCTTTGTTCAAACCGACGCCGTTTTGATACACCTTGTCCTCGATAGCGGTGTAAAATGCCGCGCTTTCTTTTCCGTTGTTGGTAAATCCGTAGGTGACAATCACCACTTTTTTGCCCTGATAGTCCTCTGCCAAACGGCAACTCTTCATATCCACTTGATAGTTGCCCAGCTTGGTTTGATCTTCCGCTTGGGTGCTCCCGCTGCTTGTGTCGGAATTTACCGATCCGCTTCCTTGCGAAGTTTCTGTGGATTCTCCGCTGCCAAGCGCAAAAAGACCGAACGTCAAAACCAACGCCGCTGTCAGCAGAATGTTCGCCGCTTTTTTCATACATACTTCCTCATTTCTGCATAATTTATCATTACGGCGTTCATGCCCGCCGCAATATATAAAAGAACATCCATCCAGTCACCTGTCCCTGTCACCGTATGGGTGTACTGGAGCAACTCCCACAGCCCTCCGACCACGCTGGTGATGCACGCAGGGTATAGGCACAACCGTTTAGACGGCAAAAAGATGGCATATACTCCAAATGTCAAGCTATAGCCCCACATATAATCGGGAAAATAATAGCGTAAAAAGCGCGATCCCGGAAAAACGGCTTCGTGGAAATCCGGGATGCCCCATGGGAGGCGACTCATCATGACATGCAAATACGTCCCGCTTCTCAGGCACAAATACAGAGCGCCTCCCACTGCAAGAGCAAACAAACTATTCAAAATATAAAATCTGCGCCGTCGTATCGCTGCTTTATCCATCTGCATACGTTTATTATAGTCATAATTATGACCATTGTCAAGCGTTGTGTTCCATTTTATGCTAATTGTAAAATATACTGGGACGGTGTTGTCTATTATGATCAGTTACGAGCCGTTTTGGGCAACTCTGAAAAAGCGCGGCATCACCACCTATGCTTTGATTAATCGTTTTCACATCAGCAGCGCGACGATCGATCGCATGAAAAAAGGCGGCGGAATCAGCACGATGAAAATTGATGACTTCTGCCAAATTCTGGATTGCGATGTAGCGGATATTATCCGCTATATTCCGGACAAATCTGAAAAATAAGAAGTTCCGAGTTTCCCTCAAAAAAGAGCTCGGAACTTTTTTCACCCCGTAAATGGATATGTCTTGCCTTTTTCGGCAGATATTGGTATCATGAGGAAAAGGAGATGACGGCTATGCAAGTGGGGATTTGTGAATGGTGTGCCATGGCGGGCGGCGAAGAACTGTTCCGACGGTTACAGCGCACGGGACTGAACGGCGTACAGGTGTCGTATGAAGCAACGGATTTTGTCCCGAAAATGGAGCAGTATGCGCGTCTGGCCGCGGATTACGGGGTGACGCTCACCTCGGTCGGCGCGAACATATTCTGCGAACGGGCGGTGTTTGCGCCGGAAAACGCAGCGTGGGTGCGGGACGTCACCGCCGATATCTGCCGCGGCGCGGCACTCACCGAAGGACGGCTGTTCCACGTGCCCGCTTTCGGCGCGTCGTATATCCGCAACGAGCAGGAGCTGTGTCAAACGGTGGCGGCGCTGCAAAGCATCTGCGATGTTGCCGCGGCATTCGACGTGACCGTCGCCGCCGAAAACGCGCTGCCGCTGGCGGAAAACGAACGGCTGTTGGAGGCGGTGAATCGTCCGAATCTGAAACTGTATTTCGACACACAGAACCCGCAGACGGCGCACGGCGACGCGGCGGCACAGGCGGCGGCATTTGCGGCGCGCATTCCGGAGGTGCATGTCAAGGATTGCAACGAACACGGCGTATCCGTCCCGCTCGGCACGGGTGTGACAGGATTCGATCACACGCTGGCGACGCTGCTGCACGGCGGCTATGACGGCTGGCTGTTGCTGGAAAACGCCTATAATCGCGCCGTCGATCCCGACGCCGCCATGCGCGCGGACGCGGACTATGCACGGACAGCTTGCAGAAAATGAACAAACACACACAGCCCCGCCCTTTTTGAAAGGGCGGGGCTGTTTCTTATCGTCTGGTTTCTCTCACCGAATGGCCGCGAGGAAAATTTCATAGGTATCGTCAAAGGACTCGTAGGGCGAGGGATTGCCGCCGTTGGTGCTTTTACACTGGTTGTCCGAGTACTCCTGCCCCACGGCGAACAGCTCACCGATCGACAGTTCCACCCCCGCCGCCTGCGCGAGCGCGCAAAACGACGCATACGGATCGCCGCTCGTCT
>CAJKXG010000113.1 GCA_905203795.1 uncultured Oscillospiraceae bacterium
TAACGTTCATACTGTCTCCTATGTGCTCCCCCTGCCGCCGTCGGCAGGTCTCAAATGTGGAAACACTTGTGAATGGATTTTTCCTGTCCCAACACCAAGATCGACACGCCCTTGCCGAGCACGGTGTTAGGCGTAATATTCATGTTCAGCTTGCCGTTTTCTCTGACACCCAGTATATTGATGCCGTATTTTTTGCGAATATCCAGTTGCACAACGGTTTTACCGTTCCACGAGGACGGAATCGACAATTCCAGAATAGAATATTCCTCGTCCAGCTCGATATAGTCAAGGATGTGTTCGGATGTACAGCAGATCGCCGTCCATGCCGCCAGCTGTTTTTCCGGATACACCACTTCATCCGCCCCGTTGCGCAGCAAAAATTTTTCCTGCACCCCTCTGGACGCGCGGGCAATGACCTTTTTGGCGCCCAGCTCTTTGAGCAGCGACGCCGTTTCCAGCGAGCTCTGGAAGTCATCGCCGATGGTCACGATACAAGCGTCAAAATTCCGAATACCGAGAGAAGACAGGAATTCTTCGTTGGTGCTGTCCCCGACCTGTGCGTTTGTCACGAAGGGCAACACGGCGTTGACCCGCTCCTCGTTTCTGTCAACCGCCATTACCTCATGGTTCAGCTCGTTCAGCTTCACGGCGATGTGTTTGCCGAATCTTCCCAGTCCGATCAATAATACAGATTTCATCATGTTCTCCTTATCCAACAGTTAATTTTTCTTGCGGCAGTCGTGCGGTATTGCCCTGATTGCCGGAAAGAGCCGCGAAAATCAGAGTCAAACCACCCACTCTGCCGAAATACATCAATACAATGAGGATACCCCGCGACAGCAGTCCCAGTTCCGGCGTAATCCCAAGAGTCAGACCGACCGTGCCGACAGCCGAAGCGGTTTCATACAGGCAAGTCAAAAGCGGCAACCCCTCCACACGGCTGATGATGAAGCCGCCGCCCAAAAACAGCGTCAGATACATGGTCAGAATCGTCGCCGCATTTCGCACGGTGTCTTCTGTGATCCGGCGACCGAAGAAATGGGTGTGCTCCTTGCGTCGGAACACCGAAATGGCGGTGGAAAACAGCACAGCCACCGTCGTCGTTTTCATACCGCCCGCCGTTGAGCCGGGAGAGCCGCCGATCAGCATCAAAAAGATCATAATGCCAAGACCCGTCTCGCTGATCAGCGCAAAATCCACGGTATTGAACCCCGCTGTCCTTTGCGTGACCGACTGAAACAGGGACGCCCAGGTGCGTTTGCCAAGCGGCATATCGCCGAACTCGAAGAAGAAAAAGTACAAAGCGGGAAGCAGAATCAGCAAAGCGGTGACGGTAAGAATCACCTTGCTCTGCATACGATACCTTCTGATGTGCCATTTGTTGATCTTAACGTCGTCCCATGTCATAAAACCGATGCCGCCGATGACAATCAGCGCCATAATGGTCACATTGATCACCGGAGTGTTCACAAAATAGGTAAGAGAAGAATACGGCGTCTTGCTGCCCATCAAGTCAAATCCGGCATTGCAAAAAGCCGATATGGAATGAAAGACACTGTACCAGATGCCCTTCAGGACGCCAAACTCTTTGCAAAATGTCGGCGCCATGACGGCAGCGCCGAGCAGCTCGAAAATGATCGTCATTTTCAGGATAAAGCCGCTGACGCGAATAATGCCGCCGACCTGCGGAGCGGAAATCGCTTCCTGCATGGTACTGCGTTGTTTCAGGCTGATTTTCTTGCCGGATATCAGGGAAGTCGCCACAGCCATGGTCACAACGCCCATGCCCCCGATCTGGATCATCGTGATAATGAGCGCCTGTCCGAAGGGCGACCAGAAGGTGGCGGTATCCTGCACGATCAAGCCGGTCACGCAGACGGCGGAGGTGGACGTGAACAGCGCGTCCGCAAAGCAGGCGCCCCGACCGTCCCGCGTCGAGATCGGCAGCATCAGCAGCAGACAACCCAGCAGGATCACGGCGGCAAAGCTGAGAATGATGATTTGTGATGAAGACAATCGTCTGACGATGCTCTTCATATCCATACCTCCATAAAGTGACGTAACGACAGGTAAATTGAAAATATATGGAAAAAGATATGCCTGTTTTGCTCGGGTTATCCATGTGCACTGTCGACACAAGAATGCATCATGTCTCCTGCTGCAGTTGTACACATATTTCCACGTGGGACGGCGAACAGCATGAATGTCTGCTCGTCCGTGGGAACATATCTACTATACCTGTTGGTCGTAGGGAACATATCCACTTCCACTGTTGATTGTTGGATATCATATCTCTATGTATGAGGGAACAAATCGGCTTTTTTGCGCATGCGCCCTCGAAACCTACTATTTCAAATCCCAATTTCTTTTGTATACTTCAATCAATTCTTCCTGACGCTTCTTTACAACAGCAGGCGTCCATTCAGAATAACTAAGCACCTGAGAAGTAAGCGCATACGAAGCGGTTCCGACCTTTCCCTTGAAGTACTTGTCCTTCTTCACATCAAACTCATAATTCTGCGCCTGTGAATTTTTACGTTTTGATAACGGAAGAATATTTCCAATTTTATGTAACCATTGATCACGCTCTGCCGCATCCGGCCAGTTTGCCTCCCATTTGCTTCCTGGTGCAATTGTCTGAGGTAAGACATGTTCAATCGTAAGCACCTTGGAATCATACTTTGCAGCTCCGTCTGACACAAACGAATCCAGTCGCAGAATCAGGTAGTTACGCTTATTGGAAACCATCTTATATATGTCAGAATTCAGACGATCTAAAAACTCTGCGATCTCTGTGTCTGTAAGGTCAATACTCGAACCGTATGCTGTGCCAGCTGCATTTTCAATGTCATCGAGAACCTTTGCGTAACGTTCTATACGATGAGACACGTCCCAGGAAGTGGCTCTCATATACGCAGCAAGTCGCTCCAGCCGACGTAAGAACTGATTCATTGCGTTTGCATCGTCTTTATGTTTCACATAATACAGCATCGCAACAGGAACCCAGTCGGAGTTATCAATTCTGTTCAGCCAACAAAGAATATCATTCACTTCATCTACACCGGTGGTTCCTGTGTACTGGCTATTCTTAATCGCACTATACGCATCAGCGTACGGTTCCAATGTATTCTCGATGAAATCAATAGCAGAACTTGCATTGATATCTGGCAGGACATACTTATAAAATTCTTCCTGTAAGGATTTTTTTGCTTTGATCTTCGTTTTAATCATACGGATATGACCAAACAGATCATTAAATCCACTTCTGCTTAGTTCAACTTCAAGCTCTTCCCATTTGTCATTATATTCTTGCTGCTTATGATCAGGGATAGCACCAATCACATCCGCCTTAATAATATCAGTGGCAAGTAAACTCATGCCCCTGCTGTTCATCACAGAGAAAATCCGGAAGGCTGCCTGCTCTGTTGGTGTGGACACTGCCACCAGCAGGCAACGCTGAACCAAAAATGCTCCGAAATTTATAATCGCACTTTCAGTAGGAAGATTATCATTGATCCTATCCATCAGCAGCTTTGCGTTTCGGATGATGTTGGCTTTTGCCTCCGTGTCCTGAGCTTCAGGACCCAGTGTAAAAAGCTCATCAAATTTCATGTCCTGAATGTATTTCTTAAAAAAGTCCCGATCACGCTTGCGAATCTGCAATCTGGGTTTAGACGCAATTCCCTGAGATGCCCGTCCCGGTTCAATGATATAGTTTTTGAAGTCGTTACGGTCATCTCCTGATAATTTTGACGTGATCGCAGCCAAAAGAATCGTAAGGGTTGTCAATCTCTGCTGTCCATCAATGACTTCAGCATGAGGTTTATCATCCTCTTTTACAAGGACCACGCTGCCCAAGAAATACTGCTCATCCGTTCCTTCGTTTTCATAGAAATCGAACAGATCATCAAACAACTCTCCGGTTTCCTCTTCCGTCCAAGCGTAGGGTCGTTGAAATGATGGGATATCATAATCAAAATCTGAACTGAATATCTTCGCTAAAGGATACTCAGCGCCTTTAATTTTTGTACTCATAGCTTGTACTCCATTCTTAGGTCATAATATGCCTATCTAAATCTACAATGGCTTGATCCAGTCTTGAACCAATCTCAAATCAGCTTAACTTGAAATATGTTGGTCTGCATGAAGTTTGGACAAAAGACATACCGTCTCCACATGTGCCGTGCGGGGGAACATGTCCACCGGCGTGACGCGGGTGGTGCGGTAGCCTTTGTCGGCGAACAACACCAGATCGCGCGCCAGCGTGGCAGGGTCGCAGGACACGTACACCACGCGGGCGGGCGCCATTTCGGCAATCACGTCGATCACCGCTTCCGCGCAGCCCTTGCGCGGCGGATCGACGATCACCACATCGGGGTGCACGCCCTCTGTCTGCAACTGCGCGGCGGCGCGACCCGCGTCGGCGCAGAGAAACCGCGCGTTGGTGATGCCGTTTTCCTCGGCGTTGCGCCGCGCATCCTCCACCGCCTGCTCCACCACTTCCACACCGATGACCTGTCCCGCTTTCGCCGCCATGGACAAGCCGATCGTGCCCGTGCCGCAATACAGATCCAGCACCGTTTCGGTGCCGGTCAGCGCCGCATTTTCCGCCGCCAGCGCATACAGCCGCTCCGCCTGCGTGCGATTCACCTGATAAAACGACTGCGGCGACAGGCGAAACCGCAGTCCGCACAACACATCCTCGATGTACGGCTGCCCCCACAGCGTAAAACACGTGTCGCCCAGCACCACATTGGTATCCGCGCGGTTGAGATTGACCACCACGGAAGCCAACCCCGACACCCGCTCGCGCAGCAGCGCCACCAACCGTTCCGGCTGCGGCAGCTTGCCGGACGTGCAGACGAGACACACCATTACCTGCCCCGTCGCCTCCGCCTGCCGCAGATACACATGGCGCAGCAATCCCGCGCCCGTGTCCTCGTCATAGGCGGGCACATTCGTCTC
>CAJKXG010000114.1 GCA_905203795.1 uncultured Oscillospiraceae bacterium
CCCGTGTGGGCGCAGATGTGCGCGGCGTGGTTCGGGCATCCCGCCGACCGGCTGCGGCTGATCGGCGTGACCGGCACCAACGGCAAAACGACCAGCACCTACCTGCTCAAGGCGGTGCTGGAGGAATGCGGCTATAAAGTGGGGCTGATCGGCACCATTCAGAATATGATCGGCACACGCGTGCTGCCCTCGGGGCACACCACGCCCGACCCCTATGACCTGCAAAGCATGCTCTCGCTGATGGCGGCGGAGGGCTGCGGTTTTGCGGTGATGGAGGTTTCCTCTCACGCGCTCGACCAAGACCGCGTGGAGGGCTGTCGCTTTGAGACGGCGCTGTTTACCAATCTGACACAGGACCACCTCGATTATCACGGCACGATGGAGGCGTATGCCGCCGCCAAGCGCCGACTGTTTTTCATGAGCGACACCGCCGTTGTCAACGCCGACGACCCGTGGGCGCGCGCGGTGACAGAGGGCGTGACCGCCCGTGTCGCTACCTATTCCTGCGAGACTGCGTCGGATTATACCGCGCGGGACTGCCAACTGCATCCCGGCGGTGTGAGCTTTGAGCTGACGACGGGCGGCGTCACAGGGCGCGTGCGACTGGGCATTCCCGGCAAGTTTTCCGTCTATAACGCACTGGGCGTGACCGCGTGTGCGCTGGAGCTGGGTCTGCCGCTGGATAAAGTGACGCGGGCGCTGGAGCACGCGTCCGGCGTCAAGGGGAGGGCAGAGCTTGTCCCTACTGACGAGGATTTCACCGTGGTCATCGACTACGCGCATACGCCGGATGGGCTAGACAACATCTGCCGCACGCTGAAGGATTGTGCGCACGGGCGTCTGGTGACGCTGTTCGGCTGCGGCGGCGACCGTGACAAGACCAAGCGCCCGAAAATGGGCGCGATCGCGGCGGCCGTTTCGGATTTTTTGGTGGTGACGTCGGATAACCCCCGCACGGAGGATCCCGACGCCATCATCCGTGATATTTTGGTCGGCGTGGAGCATGCCGACACGCCGTATATCGTCATCCCCAACCGCGTAGAGGCCATTGAATGGGCGATTGGCCATGCACAGACGGGCGACACCCTGCTGCTGGCGGGCAAAGGGCATGAGACGTATCAGATCCTCGCGACCGGCGTGATCCACCTCGACGAGCGCGAGGTGGTCGCGGCGGCACTGGAAAAACGCAGAAAGACCGAGAAGGAAGGAAACACATAATGGATACCAATACCCTGATCGCGCTGGGTGCGACGGCGGCAGTCGCGTTTGCGGCGAGCGCTCTGGGCGGGCGGTGGCTGATCCCGCTGCTGCACAAGCTGAAATTCGGGCAGACGATCCGCGACATCGGACCGGCGTGGCACAAAAACAAGCAGGGCATCCCCACGATGGGCGGATTTTTGTTCATGCTTGGGCTGCTCATCGCGCTGGCGCTGGCGGTGCCGGTGTGCCAGTGGGCGACGGGCGATCCCGCCCTGCGCTCTTTCACGGGCAGCGTGACCAACACGCGTCTTGTGTCGGGTTGGCTGCTGATGTTCGGCTGCGGGGCGGTCGGGTTTGCGGACGATTATATCAAGGTCGTTAAAAAGCGCAACCTTGGATTGACGGAAAAGCAAAAACTGTTCGGACAACTGGTCGTCGCGGCGGGGTACGCGGGTTCGCTGTACATGGCGGGCGATCATGTGCAGACGCTGCCGTGGGTCGGCAGTGTCGATCTCGGGTTGTGGTTTATCCCGCTGTGTATGCTCATCGTGGTGGCGGCGACCAACGCCGTCAACCTCACCGACGGCATTGACGGCTTGTGCGGTAGCGTGACGTTTCTCGCCTGCCTGCCGTTTCTCGTGCTGGCGGGCGCGTGGGGGCAATTTGGGCAGAGCCTGACGGCGGCCGCGCTGGCGGGCGGTGTGCTCGGTTTCCTCGTGTGGAACATGCATCCCGCCAAGGTGTTCATGGGGGATACCGGTTCGTTGTTTCTCGGCGGGGCGTTGTGTGCGCTGGCGTTCGGCATCGGGCGTCCGCTGCTGCTCGTGCCCGTCGGCATCGTGTATGTGTGTGAGACGCTGTCGGTCATTTTGCAGGTGACGTATTTCAAGATCACCCATGGCAGACGGCTGTTTAAAATGAGCCCGATCCACCACCATTTCGAGATGTGCGGCTGGTCGGAGGGCAAGATCGTGACGGTGTTTTCGCTGGTGACACTGCTGGGGTGTGTGCTGGCGCTGCTGCTCGAAGCATAATTCGCCGCCGTCGCCGAATACTGTAGGGGACGCGCAAACGGAGCAATCTCGTCCGCGTTTGCCCAAGAAAGGGGGATGCCGCATGGCGGTTACCAACGCGTTGACTGCCAACGCCGAGCCAAAGAAAAAATTCCGTCTGTTCGCAGTGGACAGCGGGTTCGACCTGCCGTTTTTGATTTTGGTGATGGTGACGCTGGCTGTCGGGCTGGTGTGCATGTTTTCCGCCAGCTACGCCAACGCCTATTATTATCAGGGCGACAGCTATTATTTTCTCAAACGCCAGTTGATTTTCGCGCTGATCGGCGTGGGCGCGATGCTGCTTGCCTCCTGTGTGGACTATCACGTGTGGCATCATCTGGCCGTTCCGCTGATGGTGGTTTCGTGGGTGCTGCTGCTGGTGGTGCTGTTTTTGCCCGCGTCGGACGGTATCCACCGTTGGATTCGTCTGCCGGGTATCCAGTTCCAGCCGTCGGAAGTCGCCAAATTCAGCATGATCGTGCTGATGGCGCACCTCATTTCACTCAATCACAAAAAGATGAAAACCTTCCTCGGCGGGTATGTGCCGTTTATGGCGATCCTCGGTATCACGTGCATTCTGGTGTTTGAAGAGCCGCACCTGTCCGGCACGATTCTGCTGCTCTCTATCGGCATCGTGATGATGTATATCGGCGGCACGCGGCTGGTGTACTTGCTGGGGACGTTGGGTCTCGGCGCGGGCGCGGTGTTTTATATGGTGTTTGTCAAGGGTTACGAGCAGGACCGCATCTCCGTGTGGCTCGATCCCATCGGCAGCTATACCTCCGGCTTCAAAAACGAGGCGTGGCAGACGGTGCAGTCGCTGTACGCCATCGGTTCGGGCGGATTGATGGGGCAGGGCTTCGGCAATTCGCGGCAAAAGCATTTGTTTTTGCCAGAGCCGCAGAACGATTTCGTGTTTGCGGTGGTGTGCGAGGAGCTGGGCTTCATCGGCGCGGTGCTGGTGATCGTGCTGTTTGCGCTGTTGATCTGGCGCGGGTTCACTGTCGGCATGAAAGCGCCGGATAAATTCGGTTCGATGCTGGTGATCGGGCTGACGGCGCAGATCGGCATTCAGGTGTTGCTGAATCTGGCGGTGGTCACCAATTCCATGCCCAACACCGGCATCAGCCTGCCGTTTTTCAGTTACGGCGGCACGTCGCTGGTCATGCTGCTGGCGCAGATGGGCGTTATCTTGTCGGTTTCTCGGCAATCACGGCGTTGATACCGCGCTTGCCTGAAAGCCGCTCCGGCGAGTTCCCGATTCCGAATGGAGGGTCATTCATGAAAATACTGATGACAGGCGGCGGCACGGCGGGGCATATCAACCCCGCGCTGGCGATCGCCGACCGTTTGCGGCGGGCGTACCCCGACGCCGAGATTCTGTTTGTGGGCGCGAAGGGACGCATGGAGACGACGCTCGTCCCCGCCGCCGGATACGACATCCGCACGGTGGATGTGCGCGGTTTTCAGCGGCGGCTGACGCTGAAAAATATCGGACGCAACGTGGCGGCGGCGGTGCACGCCGTGACGGCGGGGGTCGATTGCAGCCGCATATTGAAAGAGTTTCAGCCGGATATCGCCATCGGCACGGGCGGCTATGTGAGCGGTCCGATTTTGCGCAAGGCGGCGAAGGCGGGTGTGCCTGTGGTGGTGCACGAGTCCAACGCTTACCCCGGCGTGACTGTCAAGATGCTGGCGAAATACGCCGCCGTGACGCTGATTTCGGAGGAGTCGGCGCGGCAGTATCTGCCTGCCGACGCGCGGGTGGAGGTCACGGGCAACCCGATCCGCACCGACTTTTTGACCTATGATCGCGAACAGGCGCGGCGGGAACTGGGGTTGGACGACCGTCCGCTGGTGCTGTCGTTCGGCGGCAGTCTCGGCGCGCGCCGCATCAACGAGGTGATGACGGAGGTGCTGATCCGCGGACACAGGCAGGGCGGTATGCAGCACATCCACGCCACCGGCAAAACCGGCTGGGACACCATGACGGCGGCGCTGCAGGAAGCGGGTGTGCCGCTGAAAGGCGACGGCATCACCGTCCGCCCGTACATCGACGACATGCCGCGCTGCATGGCGGCGGCGGATGTGGTGATCTGCCGCTGTGGGGCGATGACGCTGAGCGAACTGCCCGCCGCAGGCAAGCCCGCGATCCTGATCCCGTCGCCGTATGTGGCGGAGAATCACCAATATCACAACGCCATGGCGCTGGTCAACAAGGGCGCGGCGCTGTGTATCGAAGAAAAAGATTTGACCGAAGCGACGTTGTGGGCGGCGTTGGAGAACGTGCTGTCCACGCCCGGCAAACGGGAGCAGATGGCGGCAAACGCTCGCGCAGCCGCTATTTTGGACGCGGACGACCGCGTTCTGCACGCGATCGAGAACATACTCGCGCACCGTTAAATTTGTCCGCGCATACCATGATCGTATCAGAGAACGGATCATGGGAGGGTGCGTGGTATGGAGACATTATTGGTGGAGGGCGGTCGCCGTCTGGACGGCGCGCTGACCGTGCACGGCGCGAAAAACAGCGCGCTGCCGGTGTTGGCGGCGACATTGCTCGCGACGGGGCAAAGCGAGATCGACAACTGCCCCCGCCTGTCGGACGTGCGTGCGGCGCTGGCGATTTTGCGGGAGCTGGGCTGTGCGGCGCGGCAGGAGGG
>CAJKXG010000115.1 GCA_905203795.1 uncultured Oscillospiraceae bacterium
CGGTGTGCTTGTAGTCGAGCAGTACCATGTCGGTGACGTCCAGCAGCGCCGCCGCGTCCGCCGACCATAGACTGCCCGCCGTGTCCAGCACCGTGTGAATGCCCGCACCGCGGCACAGGCGGAACAGTTCGGTCACGAATGCCGCTTGCAGCAGCGGTTCGCCGCCCGAAACCGTGACACCGCCGTCCGCGCCGAAATAGCGGTGATAGCGGCTCACACGTTCAAACAATTCGTCTGCCGCCGTCGGCTCGCCGCCCGCCGCTTCCCATGTGTCGGGATTGTGACAGTAGGCGCAGCGCAGCGGGCAGCCCTGCAAAAATACGACGCAGCGCACGCCGGGTCCGTCCACCGTCCCCAGCGATTGCAGCGAATGCACCCGCCCGATCACAGCGCGGTGTGGAACGTGCGGCTGATGACTTCGCGCTGCTGTTCCCGCGACAGCTTGCAGAAGTGCACCGCGTAGCCGGACACGCGGATGGTCAGATTCGGGTACTTTTCGGGATGCTCGTAAGCGTCCTCCAACTGCGCGCGGTTGAGCACGTTGACGTTGAGATGATGCGCACCGCCCGCGAAATAGCCGTCCAGAATGGACACCAGATTGCCCACCTGTTCCGCCGCCGAGCGTCCCAACGCCGCCGGCGTGATGGAAAATGTGTTGGAAATGCCGTCCGCCGCCGACGAATACGGCATTTTCGCCACCGAGTTGAGCGACGCGAGCGCGCCGCTGTGATCGCGGTTGTGCATGGGATTGGCCCCCGGGGCAAACGGTTCGCCCTTTTTGCGTCCGTCGGGGGTGGAGCCGGTCTTTTTGCCGTACATCACGTTGGAGGTGATGGTCAGCACCGACAGCGTGTGCCGTGCGCCGCGGTAGGCGGGCGTTTTGCACAGCTCGTCGTGCACCTGCTTCAGCAGCGCTTGTCCGATGCTGTCCGCGCGGTCGTCGTCGTTGCCGTAGGTCGGGAACGCGCCCGTTGTTTCAAAGTCCACCATCAGCCCGTTTTCGTCGCGGATCGGCTTGACGGTCGCGTATTTGATCGCCGACAGCGAGTCGGTGATCACCGAGAAGCCCGCCACGCCGAACGCCATCAGCCGTTCGACAGCGGTGTCGTGCAGTGCCATCTGAATCTTTTCGTAGGCGTATTTATCGTGCATGTAGTGGATGCAGTTCATGGTGTTGACATACAGACGGCACAGCCATGTCAGATACACCGAGAATCGTTCCATGACGGCGTCATAGTCCAGTTTGTCGCCCGCCAGCGGTTCCATCTGCGGACCGAGGCGTGTACCGAAGGTGGTGTCCACACCGCCGTTCATCGCGAGCAGCAGCAGTTTGGGTAGGTTGGTGCGCGCGCCGAAGAACTGCATCTGCTTGCCCACCTTCATGGCGGACACACAGCAGGCGATAGCGTAGTCATCGCCGTACACGGGGCGCATCAGATCGTCGCTTTCGTACTGAACGGAATCGGTGTTGATGGACACTTTCGCGCAGAATTCCTTGAATCCGCGCGGAAGCCGCTCGCTCCACAAAATCGTCAGATTGGGTTCCGGCGCGGGTCCGAGCGTGTACAGCGTGTTGAGGATGCGGAAGGAGCTTTTGGTCACCAGCGGCACACCGTTTTCGCCAACGCCGCCGACGCTTTCGGTGATCCACATGGGATCGCCGCCGAACAACTCGTTGTATTCCGGCGTGCGCAGATGCCGCGCCAGACGCAGCTTCAGCACGAAATCGTCCAACAGCTCCTGCGCGCCCTGCTCGGTCAGCTTGCCCGCCGCGAGGTCGCGCTCGATGTAGATGTCGAAGAAGGTGGAGGTGCGCCCCAGCGACATCGCCGCGCCGTTTTGCTCCTTGTTGGCGGCGAGATACGCGAAATACGTCCACTGGATCGCCTCGCGTGCGTCGGACGCGGGCAGGCTGATGTCGCAGCCGTACAGCGCCGCCATTTTCTTCAGCTTATCCAAAAAGTCGATCTGGCGGAACAGTTCCTCCGACAGGCGGATGGTCTCTTCGTTCATCACGCCCTCGCCGAGGGCGCGCTTGTCCGCTTTTTTCTGCTCGATCAGCGCGTCCACGCCGTACAGCGCCACGCGGCGATAGTCGCCGATGATGCGCCCGCGTCCGTACGCGTCCGGCAGACCGGTGAGCAAGCCGCAGTGCCGCGCCGCTTTCATCTCGTCGGTGTACACGCGAAACACACCGTCGTTGTGGGTGGTGCGGTAGGTGAAATATTCCTCGATCTTGTCCGAAAGGCGGTAGCCGTAGGCTTCACAGGCGGCACGCGCCATGCGGATGCCGCCGAACGGATTGACTCCGCGTTTGAGCGGCGCGTCGGTCTGCAAGCCGACGATCAGCTCGTTGTCGCGGTCCACATAGCCCGCGTCGTAGTTGCACAGCGACGACACCGTGGACACGTCCACATCCAGCACACCGCCTTTGGCGCGTTCCGCCGCGAACAATGCCTGCACCTTGTCGTTCATCGCCTGCGTGCGGGCGGTCGCACCGCTCAAAAACGACGCGTCGCCGTCGTACGGTCGATAGTTGCGCTGAATGAAATCGCGCACGTCGATTTGCTCCTGCCAGTTGCCGTCAGCAAAATCGTGCCATTGCTCGTACATCATAGCAAACATCCTTTCTCACATCAAAATAGGGCAGCCCGATAACGGGCTGCCCAGACGGTCGGCTTCAAGAGTTCCCTGCCACACGGTGTCTGTTCACCTATCCGTCAGCGGTCAGGGCTCGCTTTTATTGTACGTGATTTCGGCGGCGGTGTCAAGAGCGAGGACGCGGGCAGTTCTACAGAATTCGGCGGGCAAAAACGCGTAAAAATCGGGCGATTTGTCCGAATGCAGTTGCAAGATGCCGAAGAATGTGCTATACTAAAGTAAAAAAATGAACAACCTGAGCGATTTCGGGGATTTGATTCGTGTATAGGTTGAGGGAGGAGGGAGCGCGTTGTTTGATGTTGGCGAAACGGAGCGTGTCGTCGGCGCGTACAAAGATATGATTGCGCACATTGCGCTGCATTATCTGCAAAGCTGGCCGGACGCTGAGGATGTGACACAGGATGTGTTCATCAAGTGGGCAACCAAAGGGAAAACCTTTGCGGACGAGGACCATGAAAAAGCGTGGTTTATCCGTGTCAACCTTTGCAAAGATCAATTGCGCTCCGCTCGTCGAAAACATACGGTTCTCCGAGACGATCTCCCTCCCGTCTCCCGGCAGTCGGACGACGCCTCGCACTCCCTCCTCCGCGAGGTGTTGTCCCTGCCGCCGGATTATCGGCTGGTCATCTATCTGCACTATTACGAAGGCTATACCTTGCGGGAGATCGCCGGTTATCTGCACAAAAGCGAAAACACCATCCAGACACGGCATCAGCGCGCCAAAGAACTTTTGAAATCCAGTATGGGAGAGACACACGATGGATTGGAAACCCTACATCGATGAAATCCATTCATATCAAATAGATCGCGATACCGAGCGCGCCATTGTCGAGGAAATCGAGCGGGTGCAGCGCAGACGGCAGCCGTGGGGACGATATATCGCCGCCGTGGCGAGCTGTGCCGCGATCCTTGCCGCCGTGTTGGCAATCGGCTTGCCGAACGCCGATCCGCCGGTGCAGTTGCCCGCGGAGACGACGACCGCCCCCGCCGCGCCGACGCAGGCCACTACGCGCGAGCCGACCGTGGCAGCGACAACGGTCACGACGACGGTCACGACGACAGGCATCTCTGTCACGACCACTGCGTCCGCGACTGCCGCGACGACGACCAAGCAGGGGACGACAGCCAACACTTCGGTCAAGGATATCACGACGGCTGATACCGTGCCGACCACCGTGCTTTCGGGTGCGCTGCCGACGCATTCCACGCGGCTTCCGTCTGTCGCCACCACATCGGCCTCCGTGCCCACAACGGTGTCGATCCTCACTACGACCACACACATCAAGGGAACCACGACAGGCACGGCGGCAACGAGCGGGACGGACGCATGGACAAGTGTCGTGAAATCGACGACGACGGTGCAAGCAGCGACCACGACTACGGCGCAACCTTGCACGACGACGGCAGCACCGGAAGCTCCCGAATCGGTTTTCTTTAACGCGGCAACCGTGGTGGACCAACGACCGCCGTTGCCCGCGAATGCCGTGCCGTACACCGTGCGGGCGGAGACATTTTGCGATCACATCGGGTTTGATCCCACGCCCACGGCGCTGCCCGCCGGATTTTCCGCGCAAGATAGCGATACGACCATGACCGTGTATTATCAGCCGGACGGTTCGCCCACGCCTGCCTATCACTATTTTGAGTGGCACTACGCCGACGCAAGCGGCGACAATGGGGTGACGCTGCGAGTGGGCTGTGAGGACGGTGTATGGCAGCCGACGCTGAACGCCGAGGAGACGCGTTTATCCAGCATCCGCAACACCGATGTGATGCTGTATGTGACGGACAGCGGGTACAGCGCCGTCTTTCGCCACGGCGGGGCGTCGTATTATCTGGAATCCTACGGGTCGGTGTCACGGGAGGAATTCCTGAGCGTGGTGAAAAGTACGCTTTCGGTTGGATAAATGAAAAGAGCTGACGCATCGCCATCAGCTCTTTTGTTTACGATAAAACAGGATGCCGCCGACCGCTCCCAATGCGCAGACCGCAATCAGCGGAAACACCCACGGTCGATGGGCGTCGGAAACAGGGGCTTCGGATGTCGCGGCAGTGGCGGAAGCCGCCGATTCCATAGACGTTATAGACGTTGTAGAGCCCATCGTTTCCGTTGCGGCTGCGGTGTCGGTTGCGGCAACGGTCGTCGCAGCGGTCGCCGAGGCAGCGGCGGTCGTCGTATGCGATGTCGTTGTCGTGACCGCAGCGGTTGCAGCGGAGGAAGAAGCGGGTGTTGTCGTGGGAGCGGG
>CAJKXG010000116.1 GCA_905203795.1 uncultured Oscillospiraceae bacterium
TCATGGTCAGGATAAAGCAATCCAGCTCGCTGTACAGCCGCGGCATGGCGGTGACGGGGAATTTCCCGCGGAATACCACCCGCTCGGTCACACCCAGCTCTTCCGCCAGCCGTTCGCAGTTTTCGCGCTCCGAACCGTCGCCGAAAATGTGCACCATAAACGGCTTGTCCGTCGGCAGCAGCGCCGCCGCACGCACCAGACAATCCACCTGCTGCGCCGCGCCGATGTTGCCCGCGAAACCGAAGTGGACGCGTCCGTCCCCCACGCCGCTCGCGTTGGGGCAGAACATGTCCTCCGCGTGCTGCGGCAGATACACCAGCTTGTCCTCCGGCATACCGTTTACATCCCGCAGATACGCATGAAACGGCAGCGAGGAATACGGCACCACATCGCCCGATTGGAAAATGCGGTTGCTGCGTTTGTGCATCAGGCGGAACAGCAGGCTCGACTCCTTCACGCCCCACACCTTGAGGCACTCGGGCCAGATGTCGCAGCAATAGATCACCAGCGGCACATGACGCCGCTTTTTATATGTGATCGCGGGCATCACCTGCAACACCGGCGACGTTTCGCAGGACAGCACCACATCGGCGCGGAACTTGCAAAACCGTGCGTACAGACACCCGCTGATCACGAAGGAAAGATAATTGAGCATGCGAAACAAAATCCCGCGGCGACGGGCGATCGTCGGCACGCGCGTGATGTGCACGCCGTCCACCGTCTCCTTGCGCTTGCGGAAAAATCGGTATTCCGAAGGAATGCGCGAGGTGGCATAATCCGGCAGACCGGTCAGCACCTCCACGTGATGACCGTCCGCCGCCAGCTCTTTTGCGATATCGTTAATCCGAAAATCATCCGGATAAAAAAACTGGGAAACGACCAGAATATTCACGCTATTTCACCTTTTTCTTTTCGGGCTGGGCGATCCTCATTCGAGCGTTCCGCCATTTTCGAGCACCGTCAGCATATCCACCCGACGCTGATGACGCCCACCTTCATAGGATGCCTCCAAAAAGGCGCGTACAATCATTTTCGCGAGATCCACGCCCACCACGCGCGCACCGAACGCCAGCATATTGGCATTGTTGTGCATCCGTGTCATCCGCGCCGAATACGGCTCGCTGCAACAGGCACAGCGGATGCCCTTGACCTTGTTGGCCGCCAACGACATGCCGATACCGGTGCCGCACATCAGGATCCCCAGCTCACACTCACCGTTTGCCACCGCAGTTGCGGCGCGCGCCGCCAGCACCGGATAATCACAGCTGGCGGTGTCGTATGTCCCGAAATCATGATACTCATACCCCATCTCGGCAAGCAGGGACAAAATCTCCCGTTTCATCTCCACTGCCGCGTGGTCGCATGCAACAGCAATCATGTTGATACTCCTCTCGTTTTAACAAATCCAATGGGTTTTATCGTATTCCCCCGGCACTGTCTCTTGGGGACAGCGCCGCCTTATAGTCATATTTATTTAATTGTATCACAAAACGCGGAAAATGGCAACCTATAAAGCACGTATCGGGCATCAAAAGGCGACTTTATATGAATTTTACATAATTTTCCCATTTTATTTATATATATTTAACCCATTTTTATAGGAAAATCGGCTGAATTTGCACGCCTGCCAGCGCGGATTGTATGGTTTCCTCCAGCCGTGTGAAATCCGCCACCAGCGAATTCGGCTTGTTCACGGGGTCGTCCTGTGCCATCGGCACGAAATACATGCCTTTGGTGTTTTTCAGCAGCGCGATACTGCGCATGGACGCACCGAGCGCGTCGTTGGTGGACACGGCCAAAATGACCGGTCGGCCGCGGCGCAGGTGCGATTTGACCGCCAGCGACACCGGCGAATCGCTCAGACCGTTTGCCAGCCGCCCCAGTGTCGTGCCGGTGCAGGGGGCGACCACCAGCACATCGAACAACCCGCGCGGGCCGATCGGCTCCACTTCCTGAAGCGTACACAGCGCCTTGTTCCCTGTCAGTGTTTCCAAACGTTCCCGCCACGATACGGCGGTTCCGAAACGTGTGTCCATGGTGGCGGCGGGCACCGACAGGATGGGCGTCACCGCGTGTCCCCGCTCCACCATGTGTTCCACCTGTAGGATCGCCCGCTCAAAGGTGCAGAACGAGCCGCACCATGCAAATCCGATGTTCATACCCCGTCCCCTTCCCTCGTCATATTCAAAATGGCGTTTTTGATGATCGCGCCGGCACTTTTGGGGGCGACGCGCCCGGGCAGCGACAGCGCCCAGATGGTTTTGATGCGCAGTTCCGCCGCCGCCGTGAAATCCACCCCGCCCGGTCGGGACGCCAGATCGATCAGCAGCGTGTTCGCATCCAGCGTTTTCAGCAGTGTGCGGTCGAAAAGCTGCGCCGGAACGGTGTTGAAGATCACGTCAAACGCCCCTGCCCCCATCGACGTATCCGCCAGCTGCCGCAGTTCCATCGTGTCACATCCCTGTGTACCCGCCCATGCACGATCCGCACAACTTCGTGCCGCCACGGTGACGCGCGCGCCCATCGCCGCCAACAGCCGCGCCAGCGCTTTGCCCACACGTCCGTAACCCGTAATCAGGCAGCGTGCGCCGCTGATCGTGATCGGCAGTTCCTCCATCGCCAGTTGCACGGCGCCTTCGGCGGTCGGCACGCTGTTCAGCACCGCCAGCTCCTCTCGCCGAAAATAGTCGTGCACCGTCACGCCCTGCTGTGCCGCCAATTCCCGCACCGCATCCGTCACCGCGCCGCCCACAACATACTGCGAATGCCGCACGCAGCCCAGCACCTCCTCCAGCGTGATGCGCACACGGGAAAACGGCGCGTTCAGTGTGCTGCCGTCGGTGGTCACGGGGATGGGCAGCACCACGCAATCCGCCAACGTCGTCGCCTGCGACGGGTTGGTACAGCCGGTCACGCAAGGCGGCAGATCGGTGCCGTCCAGACCGGCGGTGATCACCTTATAGCCATCCTCCGCCAGCAGACCCGCCAAATACGCCGACCGCAGATCGCCGCCCATCACGGCAAAGGTTTCGATTGTCCGCATGAAAAATCCCCCTCATAGGATTTGTTTACTGCATCCTATGAGGGGGACGGAAAAAAGGTTCCTGTGTTTACAGCCGCGCCAGCAGATTGACCGCCAGCGTCCCGAACTGATAGACGAGGAAGGAGACAATCCACGCCACGCCTGTCTGGAACGCCACGGTGCCGATCGCCCACTTGAGCGAATTCATCTCGCGGCGAATCGCCGAAAAGGCGGCAACACACGGCATATACAGCAGCACAAAGACGAGAAACGACAACGCCGACACCGGTGTAAACACGCTTTGCAGTGTCGCGTACATCGCCGCATCGGTGGCGGGGTTATACAGAATGGTCAGCGTCCCGACCACCGCCTCTTTGGCAACAAAGCCGGATACCAGCGCCACCGACGCCTGCCAAAATCCGAAACCGAGCGGGATAAAGATCGGCGCAATCAGTCTGCCGATCCCCGCCAGCAGACTCTCGCCCGATTGTTCGGGGGTGAGCATGTGCAGATGGACGTCGAAGGATTGCAAAAACCAGATAACGATCGACGCAGCGAGCAAAATCGTGCCCGCGCGCACGGCAAAATCCTTCACCCGCTCGTACAGATGCATCCACAGCGTGCGGAAGGTGGGCAGCCGATACGGCGGCAGTTCCATCACGAACGGCGCATGACCGCCCTTGAGCACCGTCTTTTTGAGGATCATCGCGCTGAGAATGGCGACGATCAAGCCGGTCATGTAAATGCCGAACACGACCAATCCGTGCGAATGCGGGAAAAACGCCGCGATAAACAGCGCATACACCGGCATTTTCGCCGAACACGACATAAACGGCGTGAGGATGATGGTCATGCGGCGGTCGCGTTCGTTTTCCAGTGTCCGCGCCGCCATCACCCCGGGCACGGAACAGCCGAAGCCCATCAGCATCGGCACAAACGACCGACCGGACAGGCCGGTTTTATGCAGCAGCTTATCCATAATGAAGGCCGCGCGCGCCATGTAGCCGCTGTCCTCCAGCACCGACAGGAAGAGAAACAGCAGCAAAATTTGCGGGAAGAAGGACACGATCGAACCGACGCCCTGGATCACCCCGTCACACACGAGGCTGACCGCCCACGGCGACGCGCCCAGATCGGTGAGACACCCGTTTACCCACGGCGTGAAGCGATCGGTGATCAGCGTATCCAGCCCGTCGGTCATCCAACTACCGAGCGGACCGAAGGTCAGGTAAAACACCAGCGCCATCACCCCCGCAAACAGCGGCAGCGCCAGATATTTATTGGTGACGACACGGTCGATCTTATCCGACAGCGTCAGCTCGCCCGGCTGTTTCAGGCGGGTGATGCACTGCGCGCACACGTCGCAGATGAATTTGTACTTCTGATCCGCGATGATCATGTCCCGTTCGCCGAGCGACTCTTCCAGCGAGCGGATGATCTCATCCAGCAAATGCGACTCGCCGGCACTCAGTTCCAACGCTTCGATGGTGGGCGCGTCCTCGTCGATCAGCTTGACCGCCGACCAGCGCAGCGCCATTCCCTTTTTCATGCATTTCGGTTCGATGATATCCTCAATGCGCAGCAGCGCTTCCATCACCTTTTCCGAATATATCTCGTCGATGACGTATGTAGACAAATATTCCTTACCGTGATGTCCCCGCCGATCATGCAGCTCGTGCAGGATATAGGGGTTGCGGTGATACCGCTCGGCGACCCGCGCGGCAAGCCGCTGCTCGTCAAACGCGGACAGCTCCTGTACGGTGCGGAGCGCGCCGTCGTGGTACGCGCGGTCGATCAGTTCTTTGATCCCGCGCCCGCGGCTGGCCGCCACC
>CAJKXG010000117.1 GCA_905203795.1 uncultured Oscillospiraceae bacterium
TCGGCGTGTTTATGGTGGTGGTGCTGTGCAGCCGCATGGTATCGCTCGGCTCCATTTGCGCGGCGGTGGCGCTGGTGATCCTCACCGGCGTGTTCCGCACGGCGGTGGATGGGTACAGTGCACATACGGCGGTGTTTTGCACCGTGATGGCGGCGGGCATTGCGGCGCTGCTGTTCCTCAAGCATATCCCCAACATCAAACGTATTCTCAACGGGACGGAAAGCAAGCTGTCCTTCGGCAAAAAAGAAAAATAAACCGACGGGAGGCGGACGGACATGGCCAATATCGTGGTATTGGGCGCCGGCGGCTGGGGCACGGCGCTGGCTGTCATGGCGAACAACAGCGGGCACACCGTGACGCTGTGGTCGAAATTTGAGCAGGAGATCGCCGATATTCGGCGGCACGACGAACATCGCAAGCTGTTGCCCGGTGTGCCGGTACCGCTGTCTATTACTCTGACCAGTGATCTCGGCTGTGTCAAGGACGCGGATCTGATCATTCTGGCGGTGCCGTCGTTTGCCATCGGGGAGACGGCGGCGGCGCTGCGTCCGCTGCTGGACGGCACGCCGCTGATCGCCAACGCGGGCAAGGGGCTGGACGCCACCACCTATCGCCGGTTCAGCGAGGTGATTGCGGAGCAGTTGCCGCAGGCACGTCTGGTGGCGCTGTCGGGTCCGTCCCACGCGGAGGAAGTCGCGCGCGGCGTGCCGACCACCATCGTCAGCGCGTCGGCGGATATCGCCGCGGCGGAAGAAGTGCAGGAGATGCTGACGACGCCGAGTTTCCGTATTTACGTCAATGACGATATGATTGGCACGGAGCTGGGCGGCGCGCTGAAAAACGTGATCGCGTTGTGCGCGGGCGTGTGCGACGGTTTGGACATGGGCGACAACACCAAAGCGGCGCTGATGACGCGCGGGTTGACGGAGATGGCGCGGCTGGGCATGGCGTTGGGCGCACGGCAGGAGACGTTTGCCGGGCTGGCGGGCATGGGCGATCTGATCGTCACCTGCAGCAGTATGCATTCGCGCAACCGCCGTGCCGGTATCCTCATCGGGCAGGGCAAGACGCCGGAGGAAGCGGTGGCGGCGGTCGGCACGGTAGAGGGGTATCTCGCGGCAAAGGCGGCGCACGAGCTGTCGAAACGGGTCGGCGTGGAAATGCCGATCGCGGAGCAGTGCTATCGCGTCTGCTACGAGGGCCAATCCGCTAAGGAAGCGCTCGACGCGCTGATGCGGCGACCGCTGCGCAGCGAGACCGAGGACAACTGGATCGGTCACGGAAAATAAAACGATGGCGGGCATTTCTGCGGAAGTGCCCGCTTTGTGTATTTTTGCGCAAGAATTTTTGACTGGGGCATTTTCCCTTTTGATGATGTACTGCCGAAAGATAAAAAACGCGGCTGATCGTGCGATTTCAGCCGCGTTGCCATTTATCAAGGGTTCATGGCGGTTAGGGCTTTTCGATCGGAAATTGATCGATCTTTTTCACGGCGGCTTGCAGGATCCACCGCGCATCGGTGGAATCGACAGTGCCGTCGCCGCTGACATCCGCTGCCGAAAGCGCCAGCGCTTGTCCGGAAATCTTCTTCACCGCGTATTGCAGGACGAGGCGCGCATCGCTGGACGAGATCTCGCCGTCGCCGTCCACATCGCCGTACACGATATTCGCCAGTTGGTTCAGCGTGTCGAGCATGACCCATACGGCATCGGTGGCGTTCAGCGTATCCAAATCGCCGCCTTTGACGGTTATGACATAGGTGATGGCTTCCTCCTGTGTCAGGATCACCATGTGGAGGGCTTTTCCTTCCACGGATGCGGGCAGGGTGTATTGTCCCCGATAGGTGAAGTCCCCCGTCGGGATCACCAGTTCCTCGGTCACGATGTCCACGGGCACATATCCGCCGGTCACATCCATCAGCATCATGATGGCGGTGGCGTTCAGCGCCGTCCCGCCCGCGTTGCAGATCGGCATGGTGATTTCCAGCGTTTTGCCGTCCTGCAAATCGGATACATCGCTGCCGTCCGCCCATTGCAGGGTGGCGGGAGCGGTCAGAACATTGTGCGTGACCGCTTCGTCGGAAGCGAACACCTTGAACGCGTCCACCACCAGATATGTGCCGGATACCTGCGTCAACCGCATGGTGTAGTTGCCTGTCGGCAGGGTGGGCGACGTGTAGATTTCCTTGGCATATCCGCGCTTGGTGTCGTAGCAGGTGGCGGTGTCCTGCACCACCGTTTCACCGGTATCCCGATCGGTGATGACAATCGCGATCTCGCCTTGATCGGTGTAGGTACGGGAATAATAGGTGATGCGAGAGCCGGTAAAGTCCACCTCCGCCCAAGCCGAATGGCTGCCGGCGTGATCGGGATAGGCGCAGATGGTGCTGTTCAGATCTTCGGCCTGTCGTTCGTCGAAATACCAACTGTTGGAGGCGCTGAGATTGGTGCCGACGGCGGTGCTGTACCGCACGGCGGGGTCGTTGCATTCAATGACAAACTCCTGCGTTTGCGTTTTGGTGAAGCTCAGCGTTTGCAGCCGATTGGTGCGATGCACATCGAACACCGCCAACGCACCGGGCGCAATACCGCTCCACAGCGTGTGGAAGGAGGATTTGCCCTCCACCGACGTCCCGTTGACCGCCTTGACGATATCGCGCGTGCGCAATCCCATCGCATAGGCGTCGGAATCCGCCGGCACGTCCTCAAAATACACGCCGTTGTAGCCGGACGAGGCGGTGGAGGAGATGATTGACTCGTCAATACCGGTGATGGTCGCGCCGTTCCACTCTTCCCGTTGCAGCGTTTCGCTGGTCCCCGTGCCGGCGCCGGTTTTGATGTAAAAGGGCGAGCGGCATGCGCAGGACGGTTTGCCGAACTGATCCATCGGGAAATTCACAAATCCCACCTGTTCCATGGCGGCGGTGTTGGTCACGGTATACTGATTGGCGGTCGGCGCCACAAAGCCCGGGTCTGCGCCGATCAGCGCGTGCGCATCGTAGTCGTTGGCGGCGTTGTTGGCGGCGTTGTTGGCGGCGTTGTTGGCGGCAAACCACACCGGCAGATGGACGGCGGCGTCGAAATTGTAATACCAGTTGTTGTCCACCGCATATCCCGCTTGTTCAAAACGGGCCGCATCCACACCGGCAAATCCGAAGGGCGTGCCGGTGACGACGAGGTTGCCGTAGATCTCGTCGTTGCATTCCGCATAGGAAACGTGAATCTGCAACTGACCGTCCAGAATGATATTGTTATACACCTTGCGGTCAAAGCCTTCCCGCAGCTTGATACCCATGCCCAGACACAGGTTGTTGTAGATTTCGTAGTTGGAGGAGCCGTCGTCCAGATCGATGCCCCATGTGCTGCCGCGCGAAATGTCGTGGTGGAAACGGTTGTCGTGGATCGTCACGGTTTGGTAAGCGTCGATCTGCGTCACGTCGTATTCCTGCCCGTTGTAGGGATAATGCCGCAGCAGACTGCCGTTTTCGCCCGAAGCGTTGTAGTTCGGCACCGACCAGAAGCGGTCGCGCCCCCACGAGTTGAATTGCCCGTGGTCGGTTGTTTCCCGTTGGCAGTCGTACACGTCGTTGTAGGCGATCTCGTGTCCGCCGAACGTGCCGTCGTTCACGTTGATGCCGGAGCGGGCGCTTTTGTGGATGGTGTTGTGCAGCAGCTTGATGCGGCTGCTGACCGACAGGTTGACGCCGCTGGACTGCTTTTCAAAAATGCCCATATTTTCCATGTGGTTGTTGGAAACGACGATGTCGCGGGGATAGTCTTCGGTTTGCGGTCCGATTTTGGTCGGATCGGTCACCGTGGTTTTGTGCACTTGCAGCTTCGGATACAGGGCGTTCGGCCAAAAAGACGCATCGTACGCCGCTGTCGGATCGCCCACGATCTGCACGGCGGTAGCGCCGATGTTGATGAATTCGTTGTCGTCGATGCGGTTCGCGTCATTGTAGCCGTACATGAACACACCGTTGCCGCCCATGTCCAGAAAGGCGGAATGGGTGATGGCGATGTTTTTGGTGTTGTGCGTGTAAATCGCACCGGCGCGCACCACACACCAGTCGCCGCGCATGAGCGGGACATAGGCTTTGCCCTCTTCATTGACGGTGAACAGGGTGCGTTTGGTGCCGAAATAGGTGAAGCCGTCCAGCGTGATATCGGTGACGGGATGCGCCCAATCCGTGCCTTCGATGGTGATCAGTTCCGTGTTGACGGCGGCTTGCACCGTGCAGGCGGACAGGTTTACGCCTTCGCCCGGATAATAATAGAGCTTGCCGCTTTGGTTGTCGTAATACCACTCATTTGGGGCGTCCAGCTCCTCCAAGAGGTTTTCGATCACCACGTTGTCGTTCATGTCGTTGCCGCGGTTGTTGTCGCCGACCCATTGATATTGCAGACCGAGCGCGTTGCCGGCGTTTTTGCCGGTGATGATGTAATCATTGCCGCCCCAGCCGTAGCTGTGAATGGCACGCAGATACCCGCCGGCGGGGTCGGCGTAGCCGCTCACCCGCGCTTTGATCTGGGCTTTGGTGGCAGCACCGCCCAACGGCAGCACGTCCTCCTGATAATTGGGATAGCGCGCCAGCACCTGATTGACGCCGTTGATGAACAACTGATCGATCCCCAGTCCCGCTTCCACGGCGGCGACTTTGATGTCGGCGGTATAATTTGTCCATGTCAGCCGACCCAGATCTTTGGCGCCGCTGAGCACGACCTCTTCGCCGGCGACCGCGCGTATGGTCAGCCCGCTGTCCTCCGCCGTCAGCCGCAGCGGCTGATCGAGAAAATACCGCCCTTTCTCCACCCAAATCGTGGTATCGGCGGGCGTACCC
>CAJKXG010000118.1 GCA_905203795.1 uncultured Oscillospiraceae bacterium
GTGGTCTTGTGCTGGATCAGCGGGTGATCGAAGATGGTGACGTTGTTCACTTATTTTGCACCTCCGGAAATTTCCATGTCCGCGCCGGTTTCCTTCGGCGGCTCGTCTTCGTCAAACTCGTAGTCCTTGCCGGGCAGGATGGCGTTGAGCACGATACCCGCAATGGACGCGACCGCCAGTGCGGACAGCGAGATGTTCAGACCAAAGACGCTGAAGGATACCGCACCGCCCATCGAGCTGCTGAACTGGATGCCCAGCGCGCAGACGAGGATGACGGCGGCGATGATGAGGTTGCGGCTCTTGGAGAAGTCCACCTTGCTTTCGACCACGTTGCGCACGCCGATGGCGGAGATCATGCCGTACAGCACGAAGGAGATACCGCCGATGATCGCCGCGGGGATGGTGGCGATGACAGCCGACACGATGGGGAAGAAGGAAATGCCGACCGCAAAGTACGCCGCGATGCGGATGACGCGCGGATCATACACGCGCGACAGCGCCAGCACGCCGGTGTTTTCGCCGTAGGTCGTGTTGGCAGGACCGCCGAACAGCGAAGCGATCGTGGTCGCCACGCCGTCGCCGATCAGCGTGCGGTGCAGACCGGGGTCTTTGATGTAGTTTTTGCCGCAGGTCGAGCCGATGGCGCAGATGTCGCCGATGTGCTCCATCATGGTCGCGAGGGCGATCGGCACGATGGCGACGATGGAGTTGACGATGAGGGATGTGTTCGACCAGTCGATGCCGCCGAACACGGTGTTTTGCGCGAAAATGGGCAGGCAGATCAGCGCATCCTCGCCGTAGATCTTGCCGTTGGCGATGTTGTGGAGGATGGTCTGCACGGCGGTGAAATCAATCTTCATGGACGCGACGCCGCAGGCGTTGCCCGCGATCAGCGCGACCGCATACGCCACCAGCACGCCGAGGATGATGGGGATGATCTTCGCCATGCCCTTGCCCCAGACGTTGAACACGATGACCGTGCCGAGCGCGACGATGGCCAGCCACCATGAATTCGCGCAGTTGTTCAGCGCGGAGGGGGCCAGACCCAGACCGATCGCCATGATGATCGGACCGGTCACGACAGGCGGGAAGAACTTCATGACTTTGTTGACGCCGACCAGCTTGATCAGCAGCGCCAGCACCAGATACACCAGACCGGCGCAGGCGACGCCGAGACAGGCGTACGGCAGCATTTTGGCGGGATCGCCGCCCTCCGGCGCCATGGCTTTCACCGCCGCATAGCCGCCGAGGAACGCGAACGACGAACCGAGGAACGCCGGCACTTTGCCTTTGGTGACCAGATGGAAGAACAGCGTGCCCAGACCTGCCATCAGCAGTGTCGTGGCGGTGTCCAGTCCGGTGATCATCGGCACCAGAATCGTGGCGCCGAACATGGCGAACATGTGCTGAACGCCGAGGATCAGCATCTTCGGCTTGCCCAGTTCGCGGGCGTCGTAGATGCCGCCCTGGTTGACAGTGTTTTTACTCATACAGAAACCCCCTCTGATATTTATCAAATGAGCCGTAAAGCCCTGTGCCAAAAGCACGGGATCTTACGGCTCATCAGATATACAAGACCATAGTAGACACACAGCGCGCATATTCGATTTCTCCTACAACATTTTAGGATATTGTATCAAAATCCGACCGTTTTGTCAAGCAAATTTCACGGAATCTTCAGTTTGCGCAGGCGGTCTTTTTGTTCGTCGGAGAGACGGCGGCTTTCGACGGCTTTTCGGATCGTTTTGTTGTGCGTCCAAACGTCCAGCCGCCGCTGTTCGAGATAGGGCAGCGCCGCTTTGTATTGCTTGGCGAGCGCGGTGGCGAAGTACCACGCGATCATCATGTTGACGTAGTAGTCGTCCGATTGCACGGCGGCGACCGCCGCCGGATAGGCGGGGTCGAACGCGTCGTCCAGATACCACCGCATCAGCGTCTCGATGCCGAACCGCACGGTGTACGGGCGGTCGGACGCTAGCCAGCGGCGGACAGGGGTGAGCAGCTTATCGCGATGTGCGCCCAGCACCTTCGGCGACATCATGTCGCAGGTCGCCCAGTTGTCCACATAGGGGAGAAAGGCGTCCAGCGCGGCGATCGCCTGATCGTAGTCCCGCATGGCTTCGATGAGGAAGGCGTGGAGGTTGTTTTCCTCGTAATAGCGGTGCGGCAGCAGGCGCAGAAAGTCCGCCGATTCGGGTGCTTGGGCGAACGCCTTTGCCAGCCGGCGCAGTGCCGGCGTGCGCACGCCGATGACGGCGGCGGGATCGACTGTCGGGATGAGCTTGCAGTGGAACGCTTTGTACGACGGGTCCTGCAGGGCGAACAGCCGCGCCTGCACCTCGTGTTGCACGGACATGGGGACTCGCTCCTTTCGACGCAAAACAGGCGGGATCGCCGATCCCGCCTGCTCATGTATCGTTACGCTTTGCTCTGGATGTATTCGTCGATGGCTTTGGCGGCGTGTTTGCCCGCGCCCATCGCCAGAATCACCGTGGCAGCGCCCGTGACCGCGTCGCCGCCGGCGTACACGCCTTCGCGCGTGGTCAGACCGTCGTCGCCGTTGGTGACGATGCAGCCGTGTTTGTTGGTCTCCAGACCCGGGGTGGTGGAACGGATCAGCGGGTTGGGGCTGGTGCCGATGGACATGATCATGCAATCCACATCCAGCGTGAACGTGCAGCCCTCTTTCGCCACGGGGCGGCGGCGACCGGACGCATCCGGCTCACCCAGCTCCATCTCCTGACACACCATGCCCTTGACTCGGCCGTTTTCGTCGCCCAGCACCTCCAGCGGGTTGGACAGCGTTTTGAAGATGATGCCTTCCTCTTCGGCGTGCTCGACCTCTTCCTTACGGGCGGGCAGTTCGTCCATGCCGCGGCGGTAGACGATGTACACGTTTTCCGCGCCGAGACGCTTGGCGGAACGCGCCGCGTCCATCGCCACGTTGCCGCCGCCCACAACCGCCACGTTTTTCGCGTGCTGGATCGGGGTCTTGGCGTCGTCCTTGTAGGCTTTCATCAGGTTGATGCGGGTGAGGAATTCGTTGGCGGAATACACGCCGTTGAGCGATTCGCCCGGGATGCCCATGAAACGGGGCAGACCCGCGCCGGAGGCGATGTACACCGCTTCGTTGCCCATTTCAAACAGCTCGTCGATGGTGAGCGTGCGGCCGATGACCACGTTGGTCTCCACATCCACGCCGATCGCCTTCAGCCCGTCGATCTCCTTGCGGACGATCTCCTTGGGCAGACGGAATTCGGGGATGCCGTACACCAACACGCCGCCGGCGGTGTGCAGGGCTTCGTACACCGTGACCTTGTAGCCCATTTTCGCCAGATCGCCCGCGGCGGTCAGACCCGACGGACCGGAACCGATGACGGCGACCTTGTGACCGTTGGGGACGGGCGTTTTGGTCTCGCCCGTGAAGTGCTCGCGATGCCAGTCCGCGACAAAGCGCTCCAGACGACCGATGCCGACGGATTCCGTCTTGATGCCGCGCACGCATTTGCCTTCGCACTGATTTTCCTGCGGGCACACGCGACCGCACACGGCGGGCAGGGCGGAGGAGGCGGACAGCACCTCATACGCGCCCTCGAAATCCTCCGCGGCGACCTTCGCGATAAAGGCGGGGATGTCGATGCCGACGGGACAGCCGGTCACACAGGGCTTATTTTTGCAGTTGAGGCAGCGTTTGGCTTCGTCCACCGCCATCTCCGGCGTGTAGCCCAGCGCGACCTCGGAAAAGTTTTTGTTGCGCACATCCGGCTGCTGTACCGGCATGGGGCATTTTTTCGGATTCATATTCGGCATCTTATTTGACCTCCTTGTTCAGCAGGTTGCAGGCGGCTTCGCGCGCATGCGCCTCAAAGTCGCGGTACATGCCGCCGCGGTGCATGGCTTCGTCGAAATCCACAAGATGACCGTCGAAATCCGGACCGTCCACGCAGGCGAACTTCGTCTCGCCGCCGACTGTCAGGCGGCAGCCGCCGCACATGCCGGTGCCGTCGATCATGATCGGGTTCATCGACACGGTGGTCTTGATGCCGTATTCCTTGGTCAGCTTGCACACGAACTTCATCATGATCAGCGGACCGATCGCGATGACCTCGTCGTATTGGTTGCCCTCTTTGATCAGCGCTTCCAGTGCGTTGGTCACCAGACCCTTTTCGCCCCAGGTGCCGTCGTCCGACATCTTGACCACGCGGGAGGAAACCGCTTCAAATTCTTTTTCCAGAATGACCAGATCCTGCGAACGGAAGCCGACGACGGAATGCACCTCGGCGCCCAGCTCGTGCAGCTTTTTCGCGGTGGGGTAGGCGATGGCGCAACCGACGCCGCCGCCCACGACCGCCACCTTTTTCAGCCCTTCCAGATGGCTGGGCGTGCCGAGCGGACCGACGAAATCGGCGATGGAATCGCCCTCGTTCAGCGCGTTCAGCGCCATGGTACCCGCGCCCACGATCTGGAAGATGATGGTGACGGTGCCCTTTTCGCGGTCGTAGTCCGCGATGGTCAGCGGAATGCGCTCGCCGTCCTCCGTGGCGCGGAAGATGATGAACTGCCCGGGCTGCGCCTTGCGCGCCACCAGCGGTGCGTCCACGACCATCTTGGTCACGGTGGGATTCAGCGCGGTTTTTTCAAGAATTTTATACACGCTTTTCACTCCTTATTTTTCAAAACAAAGCGAAGCCGCAGTTGTCGGCTTCGCTTTGTATACAGCAGTTTTCTGCGATTTAGAAATCAATTTCCTTATCGTAGTACACAGCCAGCAGCAGTTTTTCCATATCCTCCTGGCTGGGCTGACGCGGGTT
>CAJKXG010000119.1 GCA_905203795.1 uncultured Oscillospiraceae bacterium
GGGTGAACGCGCGCCGATCGGCGTAATCGCGGTTGGCGCGGCGCTTTGTCTCGCAGTAATCGAGGAAATCCGCCAGCAGGAAATAGTGGTCGGGCGCGTGCCACGACGCGCCGTCCAGCAGCGCCGTGTACAGTTCGCGGAACAGCCCCGTACCGCCGTCGTCCAGCGTGCCGTCGATCAGCGTGTCCACTACGCGGCGGATGCGCGGCTCGCGCTCGTACAGTGCACGCGCGTCGTAGCCGTCCGCTTTCAGCCGCTCCACTTCTTCGACGCGCAGCCCGAAGATATAGTTGTTTTCCTCGCCCGCCTGTTCTACGATCTCGATGTTGGCGCCGTCATACGTGCCGAGCGTCACCGCGCCGTTGAGCATGAATTTCATGTTGCCGGTGCCGCTGGCTTCTGTGCCCGCGGTGGAAATTTGCTCCGAAATATCGGCGGCGGGCATGATCTTTTCCGCATATGACACATTGTAGTTGGAGACGAACACCACCTGCAATTTGTCTGCCACGGCGGGGTCGGCGGCGATCAGCCGCGCGATCTCGTTGATATACTTGATGATCGCTTTGGCGCGGGCATAGCCGGGGGCGGCTTTCGCGCCGAAAATATACGCAGTGGGCACAAAATCGGTCAGCGTGCCGTCCTTCAGCGCAAAATACGTGTCGAGGATCGAGAAGGCGTTGAGCAATTGACGCTTGTATTCGTGCAGCCGCTTGGCTTGGATATCAAAAAGGAACGACGAATCCAGCTTGACGCCCTCTTTTTGCTCAATAAACGCGGCAAGCTGGCGTTTTTTCTCCGCCTTGACAGCGGCAAAGCGGTCGAGAAACGCGTCGTCGTCCGCGAGCGGCGTCAGCCGTTCGAGCTGCGGCAGATCGGTGATCCAATCGCTGCCGATGTGCTCCGTGATGAGCGCGGACAACTCGGGATTGGCGAGCGCCAGCCACCGCCGCTGGGTGATGCCGTTGGTTTTGTTGTTCAGACGGTCGGGATACAGCGCCCACCAGTGCGGCAGGGCGGTGTGGCGCAGGATCTCCGTGTGCAGCCGCGCCACGCCGTTGACCGAGTGCGTCGCGAAGATGGCGAGCCGCGCCATGTGGATCATGCCGTTTTCGATGATCCAGTAGCGGGCGGCTTCTTCGCCGATGATGGAACGGCGGCGCAGCTCCCGTTGCAGGGCGTGGTGGATGCGCACCACATAGTCATATACGTGCGGCAGCACCTCGCGGAACAGCGGCACCGGCCATTTTTCCAGCGCTTCCGGCAGGATGGTGTGGTTGGTGTAGGCAAAGGTGGCGCGGGCGATACCCAGCGCACGGGTGAAGGACAGCCCTTCCTGTTCGACCAGCAGGCGGATCAGCTCGGGGATGGCGACCACGGGATGCGTGTCGTTGAGCTGGATGGCGTAGGAATCCGCAAAGCGGGCGGGATTCCACTGCCCGCCGCGGACGCCGCCGCGTGCCCTGAGTGTGCGCAGCATGTCCTGCAACGACGCGGAGACAAAGAAATACTGTTGTTTCAGCCGCAGCCGTTTGCCCGCTTCGGTGTCGTCGTTGGGATACAGCACCGCGCTGATGCGGGAAGCCTCGTTCTGCTGCTGCACCGATTCCTCGTATTGCTGGCGGTTGAACAGATCAAAGTTGAACGGTTCGAGCGCTTCCGCCTGCCACAGCCGCAGGGTGTTGACCGTCTGCCCGCCGTAGCCGATCACGGGTGTGTCATACGGCACGGCGTACACACGCTGGTCGCCGAATGCCACCATTACGCGTTCTTCCTCCCGCCGCACCGACCACGGATCGCCGTGTTTTTGCCAGTCATCGGCGGTCTCCTGTTGGAAGCCGTTTTCAAACGTCTGCTTGAACAGCCCGTATTGATAGCGGATACCGTAGCCATCCAGCGGCAGTCCCAGCGTCGCGCCCGAATCGAGGAAGCACGCCGCCAGCCGCCCGAGACCGCCGTTGCCCAGTGCCGCGTCCTCCACATCCTCCCAGATGTGCGGATCGACGCCGCGGTCGCGCAACAGCACGGCGACGGTTTCCTGTTCGCCGATGTTCAGCAGGTTGGCTTCCACCAAACGTCCGATGAGGAATTCGGCGGAAAAATACGCGACTCGCTTGCCGCGCTTCGGTTTGCGCCAGAGCGGCATCACCTGCGCCATGACCGCGCGCCCGACAGCAGTGTGCCAATCGGCGGCGGTAGCGGTTTCCGGCTTTTTGTATAGATCATGTGACAGGGTATGCAGGATTTCTTTTGTGAGTGTCATAACCGATATCCCTCTTTCATCTGTTGTACAGCCGTGTCAGTGAACGAAGCTGGCTTGCCAGCCGCGCGGAAAGCTGCGCGGGCAGGACGCGCCATTGCCAGTTGCCGCCCACTGTGGACGGACGGTTCATGCGGGCTTTGTTGCTCAGTGCCAGCAGATCCTGCATCTGGAAAATCGCCGCATCCGCCACGCTGCCGTAAGCCGCATACACCATGGCGGCGGGGATTGCCGCGTCCTGCGCCGCCCGCAGATAGCGCCGCATATATCGGCGTTCGCGCGGCGGGCAGTGCGCGCAGTAGCCGGCGATCGTTTCGTTGTCATGTGTGCCGCCGTAGACGACGGTGTTGCGGACATAGTTGTGGGGAAGATGGTCGTTTTCGGGGTTGCCGTCAAAGGCAAATTCCAGCACCCGCATGCCCGGATATCCGCAGTCGTCGAGCAGCGCGCGCACCGTGGGGTGCAGGACGCCGAGATCCTCCGCCAAAATGCGGGTGCTGCCCACCGATTCGTCCAATGCGTCGGTCAGTGCTTTGCCGGGGCCTGTCCGCCATTCGCCTTCCTTAGCGGTGTCGCAGGACGCGGGGATCGCGTAATACCGCGCGATGCCGATGAAATGGTCGATGCGCAGCACATCGTACAGTGCCGCACACGCCGCCGCCCGCCGTCGCCACCAATCGAAGCCGTCCGCCGCCATGCGTTCCCAGTCGTACAGCGGGTTGCCCCAGCGCTGTCCGTCGGCGGAAAACGCGTCCGGCGGCACGCCCGCCACGCAGGAGGGGCGTCCGTCCGCCTGCAATTGAAACAGTTCGCGGTGCGCCCACACATCCGCGCTGTCCGGCGCGACGTAAATCGGGATGTCGCCGATGAGTTGAATGCCCTTGCGGTTGGCATAGGTGCGCAGCGCGATCCATTGCTTGAAGAAGTGATATTGGCAGAATTTCCAAAACGCGATTTCCTCTGCCAGTTCTTCCGTGTAGCGGGCGACTGCGTCGGGCTGCCGCAGGCGAATGTCCTCCTCCCATCCCAGCCAGTCGACACCGTCAAACCGCGTTTTCAGCGCCATAAACAGCGCGTAATCCGCCAGCCAGTCGTCGTGTGCGCGGCAAAACGCGTCGTAAGCGCCGTCGGCGTTTCTTCGCCACCGCCGAAACGCCGTGCGCAGCAGCGGAAAACGCGTGCGGTATAGGTGTGCATAATTCACGCGCGTGGGGTCGGCGACCGCGATGGCGTCCAGCTCCGCCGTCGTCAGCAGTCCGTCCGCCGCCAGCAGGTCGAGATCAATGAAATAGGGGTTGCCCGCAAACGCGGAGAAGGATTGGTAAGGGCTGTCGCCGAAGCCGGTCGGACCGACCGGCAGCACCTGCCAGTAAGTCTGTCCGCTGTCTTTTAGAAAATCCACGAACGCAAATGCCGCTTTGCCCAGTGTGCCGATGCCGTAAGGGGACGGCAGACTGCTGATCGCCAGCAAAATGCCTGCGCCGCGTGTCAGTCGCTTTTCCATGGCTCTGTCTCCTTTTTGCCAATGCTTACAGAAAATAGTGTAACATAAAACACCGAATGCTTCAATAGTCTGTCCCGAAAACGGTGAAAAATGAAAGCAAAAAGCAAAAAAGAAGGCGACATGCCGGATGAAGAATTCAAATCATTTTATGCAATTGTCACATCTTTATAATAATATTTCAAAATCCTCTCATAATCCGCGCCCTGCCGCGCCAGATAGTCCGCGCCGTACTGGCTCATCCCCACGCCGTGACCGTAGCCCTCCACCGTGAACGTGAACCCGTTTTCGCCGTGCGTGACGGTGAAGCAGGCGGAACGTAGATCGAGCAGTTTTCGCAATTCCCGCCCCGTCATCTCCTTGCCGCCGACGGTGATGGCGGTGACGGTTCCTGCGGCGGAACGGGTGGGTTCGCCCGTGATCCAGTCGGATGCGTCGCCGCTCAATGGGACGGTGCCGTCCAGCTTGGCGGCGAACTGCTCGTCGGTGAAGGTGACGACCGAGCGGTAGCCCGGTGCCAATCGGTCGCCGGTGGCGGGTACGGAGCGCAGATAGGGGAGATCTTTGCCCCACACCACCTTGGCGTCCTCTGTCGTCTCGAAGGACAGCGCGTGATACACTGCCATGATCGGTTTGCCCTGATACAGCAGCCGTTTGCCTGTCACCGCGTCCACCGCTTCACACAGCTTGGCGTAGTATTCGTCATATTTATCGCCGAAGCGTTCCCGCAGTCCTGCCTCGCTGTAGACGGCGGGGAACGTGGAGGGCACATCGTCGAAATCCGCTTTGGCGGGATCGTCGCCGTCGGCACGTGCCGCCGCGCGTTCATAGCTGTAGTAGGTGTAAGCCGCCACCGCCTGCGCTTTCATCGCTTCGATGTGATAGGTGGGATACAGCTCCGCCGCCAATGTGCCGATGAGAAATTGCCGTTCGGACAGCGTGTGCAGGTTGCCGTCGGCGTCACAGACGCGAAACACCGCCTCGGCATCGCCCGACGAAACGGGCGCGGCGGACACCG
>CAJKXG010000120.1 GCA_905203795.1 uncultured Oscillospiraceae bacterium
AATCGTTTCGGCTGGACGACATCCAGATGCAGGCGATGCGGCAGCTCGCGGACATTTCGTGGCTGGCGGTCAATCCGCAGGGCAGCATCGTCAACGTAGACGTCGTGGAGATCGACCGCGATGCCGCGCCGCCGGTGTCCACCGACCCTGCCAACGTGATCGCGGCACATGACGGCCGCGTCGTGCGCGTCGAAGCCACCGGCGGGCAGGCGATGGTGCAGGTGGGAGACGCGGTCGTGGAGGGGCAACTGCTGATCAGCGGCGTGGTGGACAGCACCGCCGGTCCGCTGATCCGCCATGCCGCGGGACGCATTCTCGCCGAAACCGACCGCGTACTGGAAGCACGCGTGCCGTTGACGCAAACGCTTTTGCGTCCGACCGGCGAGGTGGTGCTGCGCCCGTCCGTCCGGCTGTTTCGGCTGGTCATCCCGCTGTTCACCGACGGCGACCTGCCGGACACCGCCGTGTGCGAATCGGCAGATTGCCCGCTGACCATCCGCAGCGTACCGTTGCCGGTCGGCATGCTCTGGCAACGGTATCGCCTGATGTCGCCGCAGGTCGTGCGGTACACTGAGCAGGAGGCGGCGGCGCTGGCGCAAACCGACCTGCAAACGCAGGAGCAAGCGCTGCGAAAAGGCACTGAAATCCTCACGCGCAAGCAGGAAACGCGCGTGGAGGACGGCGTACTGATTCTCACCGCCCGCCTGCACTGCCTCGAGGATATCGGCGTGGAACAACCGCTTTTGCTGGGCAACACCGCGCCTGCCGCACCATAATTTTGTCTATTTGGTCGGAAACAGATGGAAATTTCGTATAACTTGCACAATGACAGGAAGAATTTCTGGTGATATAATATAAAATATAAAGTCGTGTATTCCCGTAACAACAAAACGGAGGTCTGATGCTTTGGAGCAGGTCGTGAATGTCGATCGAATGGAACAAGTGGTATCGCTGTTTGGCAGCTTCGACGAAAACGTCAAGTTGATCGAACAGCATTACAGCGTCGATATCCTCAGCCGCGGCACCGACCTGAAGGTGAGCGGCGAAGCGGAAAACGTCGCCAAAGCGGTGCGCGCCATCGACGGGCTGATGCAGCTTGTCAACCGCGGCGAACAATTGGGCGAGCAAAACGTGCGGTATGTGCTGATGCTGGTGGACGAGGGCAGCGAAGCGGAACTGCCGCAGCTATCCTCCGACAGCATCTGCATCACCGCCAAAGGACGCCCTGTCAAATCCAAGACGCTGGGGCAGAAAAAATATATCGAAGCCATCCGCCAAAACACCATCACACTGGGCGTCGGTCCCGCCGGCACGGGCAAAACGTATCTGGCGGTGGCGATGGCGGTCAGCGCGTTTCGCGCCAAGGAGGTCAACCGCATCATCCTGACGCGTCCCGCCGTGGAAGCGGGCGAAAAGCTGGGCTTCCTGCCGGGCGACCTGCAATCCAAGGTCGATCCGTATCTCCGCCCGCTGTACGACGCGTTGTTTGACATGCTGGGCACCGAAAGCTACCAGAAATATCTCGAGCGCGGCAATATCGAAATCGCCCCGCTGGCGTATATGCGCGGGCGCACACTGGACGACAGCTTCGTCATTCTGGACGAGGCGCAGAATACCACGCCGGCGCAGATGAAGATGTTCCTCACCCGCCTCGGCTTCAATTCCAAAATGGTGATCACCGGCGATATCACGCAAATCGACCTGCCGGACGGCAAAAAAAGCGGTCTGCGCGAGGTCACGCGTGTGCTCAAAAATGTGGAGGACGTCGCGATCTGCACCTTCAGCGAGCGGGATGTGGTGCGGCATCAGCTTGTCCAACGCATCATTCAGGCGTATGAACGCTATGAGAAAAATCAAGAAGGAAAGCGAGAGAAGCCGTATGGGAAAAATCCGGGTCGTTATTGAAAACAAGCAAAAAACGTTCAAAATCCCCACCGGTATCCGTTTGCTGATCCGCCGCTGCTGTCATGCCGTGCTGGAGCTGGAAGGGTTTGAAGATCCCGCAGAGGTGGACGTTTCTATCGTGGACAACAGCCAGATTCTGGAGATCAACCGCGAGCATCGCCGCATCAACAGCGTCACCGATGTGCTGTCCTTCCCGCTCGGCGAAAACGGCGTGTACGACACCAACCCCGAAACCGGCGCAAAAATGCTGGGCGACATCGTGCTGTCGGTCGAGCGCGCGGCGGAACAGGCGGATCAATACGGGCATTCGCTCCAGCGGGAGGTCGGCTACCTCACCGTCCATTCCATGCTGCACCTGCTGGGCTACGACCACGTGAACGGCGGGCTGGAAGCGGTGCACATGCGCGAACGCGAGGAGGCGGTCATGACCTCCATCGGTCTGCCGCGCGGCGAAAGCTATGTCATGAATGATGAATGATCGAAAGGAAACCATCTATGTCTGAAACTACCCGCTCTGCGTTTATCGCCATCGTCGGCCGCCCGAACGTCGGCAAGTCCTCGCTGCTCAACACCATGGTCGGGCGCAAGGTCGCCATCGTGTCGGACAAGCCGCAAACCACCCGCAACCGCATCATGGGCGTGCTCACCCGCGCCGAAACACAGCTTGTGTTTCTGGACACCCCCGGCGCGCACCGTCCCCGCACGCGGCTGGGGGATTTCATGGTCAAATCCATCGGCGAAGCCGTGTCCGGCGTGGACGCGGCGATGCTGGTCGTCGAGCCGCGCCCTGTGATCCGCGAAGAAGAACAAGGGCTGCTCGAACAGATTCGCCGGCAAAAGCTGCCCGCCGTGCTGGTGATCAACAAGCTGGACACGCTGACCGACAAGACCGCGCTGCTCGCCTGCATCGATGCATGGCGCACCGCGTATGACTTTGCCGCCATCCTGCCCGCCTCCGCCCTGACCGGCGAGGGCGTGGACGAGGTGGTGCGGGAGCTGTCGGCGTTCGCGTTTGAAAGCCCGCACTTCTTCCCCGACGACATGGTGAGCGACCAGCCGGAACGGGTGCTGGCGGCGGAGCTGATCCGCGAAAAAATGCTGCTGCTTCTGCGGCAGGAGGTCCCCCACGGCATCGCCGTCGTCATCGAGCGCATGGGCGAGCGGGAGACCGAAACCGGCACGATCCTCGATCTGGAAGCCTACATCTACTGCGAGCGGGAGAGCCACAAGGGCATGGTGATCGGCAAACGCGGTGCGATGCTCAAGGAGATCGCGACACAGGCGCGGCAGGACATGGAGCAGTTGTTCGGCGTGAAGGTCAACCTGCAATGCTGGGTCAAGGTGAAAGAGGATTGGCGCAATCGGCAGGGGCTGCTCACCAGCTTCGGCTATTCCGAGCCGTAAAGCAGGCTTGACAAATTTCGCAGGATATCCTATACTGATATTGATACATGATCTGACAAAACGGGCAAGCAATTTCGCATTGCCCCTTTTCTTTGAAAGGAATGGTCATTCGCATGAGTAAAGTTCCGGAGCTGTTTGGCAGCATGGTATTTGGCGACAGCGTGATGCGCGAACGTCTCCCCAAAGAGACGTATAAGGCGCTGCGCAAAACCATCGAAAACGGCAAATCGCTTGACCCGAACGTCGCCAACGTACTCGCCAACGCCATGAAGGAATGGGCGATCGAAAAGGGCGTCACCCACTACACCCACTGGTTCCAGCCGCTGACAGGCATCACCGCCGAAAAACACGACAGCTTCATCTCCCCCACCGGCGACGGCGGGGTCATCATGGAGTTCTCCGGCAAAGAACTGGTCAAAGGCGAGCCGGACGCGTCCTCGTTCCCCAACGGCGGTCTGCGCGCCACCTTTGAAGCGCGCGGCTACACCGCGTGGGATCCTTCCTCCTACGCCTTCATCAAGGACGGCGTGCTGTGCATCCCCACGGCGTTTTGCTCCTACGGCGGCGAAGCGCTGGATAAAAAAACGCCCCTGCTGCGCTCGATGGAAACGCTTTCCAAGCAGACCGTGCGGATACTGCACCTGTTCGGCAACGACAATGTGACCATCGCCCGCCCGACCGTCGGGCCGGAGCAAGAATATTTCCTCATTGATAAATCCATGTACGACCGCCGCAAGGATCTGATCTACACCGGCCGCACGCTGTTCGGCGCGAAGCCGCCGAAGGGGCAGGAGCTGGACGACCACTATTTCGGCGTCATCAAGACGCGCGTCGCCGCGTTCATGAAGGAACTGGACGACGAGCTGTGGAAGCTGGGCATCCTCGCCAAGACCGAGCACAACGAAGTCGCGCCCGCCCAGCATGAGCTCGCGCCGATCTACACCACCATCAACATCGCGACCGACCACAACCAGCTGACGATGGAGATCATGAAAAAGGTCGCCATGCGGCACGGACTGGTCTGCCTGCTGCACGAAAAGCCGTTTGAAGGCGTCAACGGCAGCGGCAAGCACAACAACTGGTCGCTGTCCACCAACACCGGCGTCAATCTGCTGGAGCCGGGCGACACCCCGCACGAAAACGCGCAGTTTTTGCTGTTCCTGTGCGCCGTCATTAAGGCGGTGGACGAACATCAGGATCTGCTGCGCATCTCGGTCGCGTCCGCCGGCAACGATCACCTTCTGGGCGCGAACGAAGCGCCGCCCGCCGTGGTGTCCATGTTCCTCGGCGACGAGTTGAACGACATCCTCGAATCCATCGAAAACGACACCGCTTACGACGCGAAGGAAAAGGTGCAGATGAAGGTCGGGGTACATATCCTCCCCCGCTTCCCAAAAGACACGTCCGACCGCAACCGCACCTCCCCCTTTGCCTTCACGGGCAACAAGTTTGA
>CAJKXG010000121.1 GCA_905203795.1 uncultured Oscillospiraceae bacterium
GCGCAACAACCTGCAAAATGACCGGCTGACCACCAAAACCGCGCGCGGCAGCGATGTGTGGTTTCACACCAAAAACATCCCGGGATCTCATGTAATTGTTGTCACCGAGGGACGGCAGCCCACCGATCATACGCTGGAACAGGCCGCCATCCTCGCCGCCACCTATTCCCGCGCCGCCTCCTCGCGGCAGGTACCGGTGGATTACACCGAAACCCGCCATGTGCGCAAGCCTGTCGGTGCCAAACCCGGTATGGTAATCTACGATACCAACCGCACCGCCTATGTCGATCCCGATCCGGCGCTTGCCGAACGTTTATCGAAAGCAGAGTAAAGCAAAACACGCACCGAAGAACCAATCGTTCTTCGATGCGTGTTTTTTTGATCGAACCATTCTTTATCGCGGCGGTCTATGGAAAATCAGCATCAGCGCCAACTCTGCCAAACCAACGGCCAGCATGATGAGCATACCGCGCAAACCCGGCTTGGGCACGCGAAAACGGAGCACAAACGCCACAGCAATCAATATCATCAGTATTGCATATACGATCGGGAAGTAGTGCCCGATCCAACATTTCATCCCAAACAGCACAGGAAACAGCAGTGCCACCGTCGTCACCGGCAGACCCTCATAGCTTTTGCGGCGCTCGTCCGTTTTCGCCTGACGCGACATTTCATCCACGTTAAAATACGCCAGCCGCACCACAGCCGCTAATACATACAGGATCATCGCCGGCAAATACAGCAGACGCCGCATACCCACCGCGTAACCGATGACAACGGGCAGCACACCGAAGCTCACCAAATCGCAAAGCGAATCGATCTGGATGCCGAACAACTGCTCGTTCTCTGTCCGTTCCCGCGTACGGGCGATCTTGCCGTCGAACATATCGATCGCACCGGCCGCCATCAGACAAATCACAGCGGGTCCTGCCAATCCCATTGCCGCCAAAAAGATGCCGACGACAGCCGCCGCCAACCCAATGTAGGTCGGCACGACCGTATAATTATAGTAACCGATCAATTTCATGAATGGAATCCCCTTTATATGGAAGCCGATGCGCAAACGCAGTTCGACCGATAATATCTTGTATATGTTAGCATTTTACTAAATAAATGTGAACTTTATGTGAATAAACAGTGAAAAGTGTAAATTTTTTTTACTTTTCTTCGATAACCGTCGCCGTACGAGGACAAAGCACCAACAATCGTCCGCAGCGTACCGAGATCGTAGCAACCGCGTCGGCAAACGCATTGCTCACCCCGATGGGAAATCCGTTACCGATAGTCGCGTCCTCCAGCGTATATTGCAACCCTGTCAATGTCACGCCTTCTGCTTTTTCATCAAACGCAAACACCGACAGCGGCTCTCCTGCCGTGCAGGACAAGGTCAGTGTCTCCTCCTGCAATAATGTCAATGCCACATCCGCGCCGTACAGCCACCCCCGTGCGCCGTGTTCCCGCAAAAACGCCAGACACTGCACATTCGCCAGCGTGTGCGACAGCATACCGCCCAGTCCGCCGTACAGCCGAAACCGGCTGTAACCGCGCATCAGCCCCAAACGAATGGCGGCAAGCATATCGGTATCATCTTTTTCAACAGGCAAGCGTATCACCTTTACTCCTGTCGGTTCGGGCGACGAATCAAAGTCACCGACAACCAAATCGACGCGCGCACCGATCGCTTGCAGATGCGAATATCCGCCGTCCGCCGCGATCACCAAATCGTGTTGTGCAATCGGCAATGCGCCTTCACTGAAATCACCGGCGGCGACGATGTAGCACTCCGGCATCGTCATGTTTGACTTCTCCTCTCTCCCCGCAAAGCGGCTCGGTATGTTTCCGTCAGCCGTTCCAACGACCACGACGCATTGGCGGCGCTGGTGGAGGGCAAAATCGTAGCCGACACACCGACCGACGGTTCCACCAGCCGCCGATGCAGCTCGCCCGCTTTCTGTCCAGTGATAAACACGCGACGGATGCCGGTCTCACGCAGCAACCAACCGATATCGTTGGGAACGGGACGGCGGATCGTGCTGTCCGCCGCGCCCTCTATGTCGCAGGACGCCAACACATCCCACAATGCCACGCCGCATGACAATGCCAACGCCGCTCGCTCGGCGTTATCCGCAGGAATCGGGCGTTCATATACCGCAGCCAATACGCGCCAGAAACGGTTTTGCGGGTGCGCATAGTAGAAACCCTCGCGTCGTGAAACAGGCGACGGCATTGTCCCGAGTATCAACACCTGTGAATCGCTGTTCCACAGCGGCTTCAGCGGATGTCGGATGTGTTCGCTTGCAGCCATACTGCCACCCCGTCTTCCGTATTCGCGCCGATCACACCGGTCGCCGCCGCTTTGACTTCCTCGCGAGCGTTTGCCACCGCATATGCCTCATCGCAAACGGCAAACATCGGCAGATCGTTCAGATTATCCCCAAAGCCCACCAAACGGCGGGCATTCAACCGCGTTCGCAGTGCTTCCGCCGCTTGTCGTTTCGAGGCATTGGCACTGCACAATTCCAAAAACCACAGCGGTGAATAATTATCCGCGTAAAACTCCGCGCGAATCGGCAGGCTTTGCAGCGATTCATATAGCGGACGCAGCTTTTCCGCGCTGTCTAACATGGAAATATACACCACCGACCGTCCGATCAGTGTATCCAACGACGACACCTGCGTAAACGGCTTGCGATAAATGCGGGTGCGTTCCTCCACAAAGGCGCGGCGCGCGTCATTGTCCAGCACATCGTAATACGTGTGCAGTTTGTCCTGCTCAATGGTGTACACAAAGCCGGTCGTTCGGTGTGCGCGCATGGCGGACAGCGCCGCACGCAAAACAGGCGCTTCGATCGGCAGCGTTTGCAAATAATGATGCTGTTGCATATCGTATAACACCGCGCCGTTCATCAACACCACCGGCAGCGTCAACGGCAGGTCGCGCAGCAATCCCGTCACAGTCGCCGCCGTACGGGCGGTCGCCACCGTAAACGGTACGCCCGCTTCCAACCGTTCCCGCAAAAGTGCAGTGGTGCGCGGCGACAACCGCGCGTCGGCGTTCAGCAGCGTACCGTCAAGGTCGGATATGTAAAGCGTATCCATAAAACGAATTTCCTCAAAATATACTGATAAAAAAGGCTGCCGCAGATATCCACGACAGCCCTTTTCTACAGCCGAAGCTGTTTATTTCACCATGCTGGCAACTTCCGCCGCAAAATCGTCTTCGCGCTTTTGCAGACCTTCGCCCTTTTCAAAACGCACATAATCGGTGACACTCATGCTGCCGCCGGCCGCCTGCGCCTGTTTCGCCACATACTGCGCGACAGTCAGATCGCCGTCCTTGACAAACGCCTGCTGCATCAGGCAGTTCTGCTCATAGAACTTGCCGATACGACCGTCCACCATCTTTTCGATGATGTTGGCGGGCTTGTTCGCCATTTTCGGATCGTTCTGAATTTGTGCGATCAGCACTTCTTTCTCGTGTGCCACATCCGCTTCCGGAACAGTGGATTTGTCGAGATACAGCGGGTTGAGCGCCGCGATCTGCATGGCCACGTCTTTGCCGCATTCCACCAGTTGCTCGCTGCCCGCGGTCTTGTCGTCCGCGTCGAACTTCACGAGCACGCCGATGCGACCGCCGCCGTGTACATACGCCACACACTCGCCCTCATAACGGACGAAACGACGAACGGACATATTCTCTTTGATAACCGCAATCTTGTTTTGCAGCGCTTCCGCCACCGTGGCATATTCACCGCACGGCATCTGCATCAGAGCCTCCACATCAGCGGGAGCATTGTTCATGATGGTGACGGCCACGTCTTTCACAAACGCCTGGAAATCCGCATTTTTCGCCACGAAATCAGTCTCGGAGTTGACCTCAACTACCACGCCGACTTTCTTTGCATCATCCACCACGGCATAAACCAAACCGTCGGCGGTAATGCGACCGGACTTTTTCGCCGCCGTCGCCAAACCCTTTTCGCGCAGCAGATCGATGGCTTTGTCCATATCGCCCTCTGCATCGGTCAGCGCTTTTTTGCATTCCATCATGCCGGCGCCGGTGCGCTCACGCAGCGTCTGCACATCTTTTACTGTAAAAGCCATAGTTATGCCCTATCCTTTCTGCCTTATTCCGCCGCTTCTGCGGTTTCCTCTGCTTCCGCCGCTTCTTCTTCGGCGGGCGCGTCCTGCTCACCCTGACGACCTTCGATGATCGCGTTCGCCATCACGCCGGAGATCAGCTTGACAGCGCGGATTGCGTCGTCATTACCCGGAATGACATAATCCACATCGTCCGGATCGCAGTTGGTGTCCACGACCGCCACGATCGGAATACCCAGCTTCTTCGCTTCGGAAACAGCGATCTTTTCCTTGCGCGGATCCACAATGAACAGCGCACCGGGCAGCTTCTTCATATCTTTGATGCCGCCGAGGAATTTCTCGAGCTTTTCGATTTCGTGGTTCAGCTTGATAACTTCCTTCTTGGGCAGCAGATCGAACGTGCCGTCCTCTTCCATCTTGCGCAGCTGCGCGAGACGCGCGATACGACCGCGGATGGTGCGGAAGTTGGTCAGCATACCGCCCAGCCAGCGGGCGTTGACATAGTGAGCGCCGGCGCGAATCGCTTCCTCACGGATGGAATCCTGCGCCTGCTTCTTCGTGCCGACAAACAACACCGTCTCGCCCTGCGCGGACAGATCGCGCACAAACATGTACGCTTCTTCCAGCTTGCGGACGGTCTTTT
>CAJKXG010000122.1 GCA_905203795.1 uncultured Oscillospiraceae bacterium
TTCGGCAAGCACCTCATAGGCCTGACGGTTTTGTTCAATCAGCCGCTTGGAAAGCGCCATGATATTCTCATCCGGCGCAAGCTGTTCCCGTTCGGCCTGACTGAATTCAAGAATCAGATAGCGCGGCACATTGTTTTTGAGAATGACCGCCACACCGTTTTCATCGACCAAACGAGCGACCTTAGAAAAATTCTGGTTGGCTTCGGTAATAGACACCAAGCTATTTGTGTTAATATTCATCGTCAACACCTCCGCCTATAGTATATGCCAAATGTAGGATAAATTCAACCTATTTTTATGCCTTTTCCCATGTAAACCCGCTCAAATGCTGCGTGTCGCCGACAAACATGACGCGGGCGGCGGCAACACCCGGCTCTTCGCGGTGCAATTCAAAGTCCACCTGCGTCACCGACGACGTGGGCAGGAACATCGTCTGCCATACCAGCGGCAGCGACAAACCCACGATGTACGATACCAGCGTCAGTCCCAATCCCTGATGACAAAACAGCGCGATCGTCTCATCGGTTGGGTGCGGGCAGTCAAACAACCGCCCGCGGCGGGTATATCCATGTTCCGCCAGCAGTTCATCAAACCCCGCGCACACGCGGTCGTACACCGCCGGCACATCGCTTTCCGCAAACGGCGAAACCGTGCGCCATGCTTCACGGTCAAACAGTTCCGGCAACGAGGACCAATGCTGCGGCAGCATCTCCCACGGGCACATGCCGTTCGGACGATAGGCGGTCTTGATACCGGCGGGAAATTCCCGCAAGAATTCACGGATCTCCGGCTGCAAGCCGATGCGTTCCACCGTCGGTTTTGCCGTGTCCTGTGCCCGCCCGAGCGGCGAGCAATAGATTTTGTCAATATGTTCCCCCGCCAGGCGATCGCCCAGCAGACGCGCCTGCGCCCAACCCTTTTCGGTCAGCGTGTCGTTGGCATAATCGGGGTCGCCGTGCCGAATAATCAATAACCGCATAGCGTTTACCAGCCCTTCTCCTCTAAAAATTCCTCCAGCGTGATACCGCGCCGCATGATCTCCTCGGCATAGTCCTTGCCGACATACCGATAATGCCACGGCTCATAGATCACGCCGGTCACATCCTCTTTTTCCTTGGGATACCGCAGGATAAACCCATACTCGGCGCAGTGCGCCTTCAGCCACGCGAACGCGGGCGTGTTGTCAAAGCTCTGTTCGAGCGAGGAATACCCGCTGCCGAGAATGTCCACCGCCAAGCCGGTGTGGTGCTCGCTCGTGCCCGGACGCGCCACCACCGTAGCCGCCAGACGCTCCGCCTCCGCCTGCGCGTATCCTCTGTTTTTATATTCGGTTACTTTCCGCTGATACAACGTGGTTTGCAGCTCGTAGGGGCGATACAGCGATGCCGCCGACAAACCATACGCCTTGCCCGCATTGATCATTTGCCGCAACGCGTCTATCGCGCGGGTGTCGAACTCCTTCTTGGTGGCATAGGTCGTCAAATTCGCCGTGTAGTTGTAATCGGACGGCAGCGGATTCCATGGGTTGACCAACAACAGGTTCCACGAAGGCGCCTGTTTCTGCACATAATGCCCCTCGGCGGGCGGCGTAGTCGGTCTTGTCGTAGCTGCCGTGGTGGTCGGCTTCGCCGTGGTCACGGTCGTCGGTGCAGTGGTAGTGGTCGTGACGGTCGCAGCGGTCGTCTCCGCTGCGGAAGAGGACGACAGCGTTGTCGTCGTCGTGGCGGCGGTGGTCGTCGTAGTCATATCCTCCGGCGTACCGTCGGACGGCTTCGTCCTCTCCAACTGCGTACAGCCCCAGAGCAGCGCCGCGATCCCCAGCGCCAGCATGAGCAGCGGCAGCCATACATGTGACGCGCGGCGCTTTGACTTTTTCCTGCGATTTCTGCTGTTGCGGCTTGCCAACCCCGTTCTCCCCTTTTCTCAATATTTCCGCCAAACCATCTTGTTGACCACGCCGGTGTACGACTGGATCAGCTTGACCACCTTGGTGGACACGTTTTCATCGGTGTAATTCGGCACGGGAATACCGTAGTCGCCGTTTTTGTTCATCTCGACGGCGGTATCCACCGCTTGCAACACCTGCTCGGTCGTGATACCCGCGAGCACAAAATTGCCCTTGTCCAGTGCTTCGGGGCGCTCGGTCGAGGTGCGGATGCACACGGCGGGGAACGGATGCCCCACCGACAGGAAAAAGCTGGATTCCTCCGGCAGCGTGCCGGAATCCGATACCACCGCAAACGCGTTCATTTGCAGGTGATTGTAATCGTGGAAACCGAGCGGCTTGCTCCGCCTCACCCGTTTGTCGAACACAAACCCGCGTTTCTCGATAAATTTGGCGCTGCGCGGGTGGCAGGAGTACAAAATCGGCATATCGTATGTTTGCGCCATCGCGTTGACGGCGTTCATCAGGCTGAAGAAGTTCGCCTCGGTGTCGATGTTTTCCTCGCGGTGCGCGGACAACAGAATGTACTTGCCGGCTTCCAGCCCCAGCCGCTCCAAAATATCGCTCGCTTCGATCTGCGCGAGATTTTGATGCAGCACCTCCGCCATCGGCGAGCCGGTGACATAGGTTCGCTCCTTCGCCGTGCCCTCGCTGTTCAGATACCGCCGCGCGTGCTCACTGTAGCAGAGATTGACGTCCGAAATGTGATCCACGATGCGGCGATTGGTCTCCTCCGGCAGGCACTCGTCAAAGCAACGGTTGCCCGCCTCCATGTGGAAGATCGGGATGTGCAGCCGTTTGGCGGCGATCGCCGACAGGCAGGAGTTGGTGTCGCCGAGGATGAGCAGCGCGTCCGGCTGCTGCTCCACCATCAGGCGATAGGCCTTGGCGATGATGTTGCCGATGGTTTCGCCGAGATCGGCGCCCACCGCGTCGAGATAAAAATTCGGCGCGCGCAGACCCAGATCGTCGAAAAACACCTGATTCAGCTCATAGTCGTAATTCTGCCCCGTGTGTACCAGAATCTGATCGAAATACACATCGCATTTTTTGATAACAGCCGCCAGACGGATGATCTCCGGCCGCGTGCCGATGATGGTCATGAGTTTGAGCTTAGACATCGGATGATACCTCCAAAAACATCGTATCCGGATGCGACGGATCAAAACATTCGTTGCACCACATGAATGTCACCATATCGGTGTCGCCGAGATTTTCGATGTTATGCGTATAGCCGGTCGGGATATCCACCACTTCCAGCTTGTCCCCCGACACGAAATACTCGTACACCTGCTCCTCGCCGAGCTTGCGGAAACGAATCACGCCCTTGCCGCTGACCACCAGAAACTTTTCGTTTTTGGTGTGATGCCAGTGGTTGCCTTTGGTGATGCCGGGCTTCGAGATGTTCACTGAAAACTGCCCGCGGTCGGCGGTGCGCAAAATCTCGGTAAAGCTGCCGCGCGCGTCCACATTCATGTTGAGCGGATAGGAGAAGCCGTCCGTCGGCAGATAGGACAGATAGGTCGCGTACAGCTTTTTGGTGAACGCATCGCCCATATCCGGCACCGCGCGCGTTTCGCGGCTTTCGCGGAAACTGTACAGCAGGTCGGCGATCTCGCCCAGCGTCACGGTATGTTCCACGGGCACACGGCAATAGTCGCCGTCGCGCGTTTCATCGCCGCACAACGCCCGCACCAACTCCGCCACCACATCGTCGATATACACCAGCGTCATGACATGGGCGCGGTCGTTGACCGTGATCGGCAGGTCGCGCGCGATGTTGTGGCAGAAGGTGGCGACCGCCGAATTGTAATTCGGGCGGCACCATTTGCCGAATACATTGGGGAAGCGATACACCAGCACCTTTGCGCCGGTCTCCCGCGCATAGGCAAACAGCAGGTCCTCGCCCGCTTTTTTGGACCGCCCGTAAGGGTTGTCCAACGCCGCCTGTGTCGAGGAAGCGATCATGATCGGGCAGGCATTACCGTGCGCTTTCAGCGTCTCCAGCAGCGTAGAGGTGAAACCGAAATTGCCCTCCATAAACTCGCTCTGCTCTTTCGGGCGGTTGACCCCCGCCAGATGCAGCACAAAATCCGCTTGGCGGCAATACCCGTCCAGCATCGAAGGATCGGTGTCCAGATCGTATTCCAAAACGGTCAGATCGCTGGTCAGCGCCGTCGTTTTGTCCTTGCCGTCGCGGATCGCCTCCAGCGACGCGACCAGATTTTTGCCGACAAACCCATGCGCGCCGGTAATCAGAATGTTCACGCCTGTCCCTCCCACGCTGCCAATTCATCGCGGATATACGGCAAGGTCAGCAGCTTTTCCTTGACCTGCTCAACACTCAGCAGCTCGGTGTTGTTGGAATTGAACTCGGTGAGCGGATTGCGCTCGGTGTCGCCGGTCTTGAAGAATTTATCGTAGTTGAGGTCGCGTTTATCGCACGGTACGCGATAGAAGTTGCCCATATCGGTCGCGTGCGCGCATTCCTCGTTGGTGAGCAGCGTCTCGTACATCTTTTCGCCGTGGCGGATGCCGATGATCTTGATCGCGTCCTCCGAATGGAACAGTTCCTTCACCGCCTGCGCCAACACGCTGATCGTGCAGGCGGGCGCTTTTTGCACCAGAATGTCGCCGGATACGCCGTGCTCGAACGCAAACAACACCAGATCCACCGCTTCGTCCAGACTCATGATGAAACGGGTCATATTCGGCTCGGTGATGGTGATGGGGTTGCCCGCCTTGATCTGTTCGATCCACAGCGG
>CAJKXG010000123.1 GCA_905203795.1 uncultured Oscillospiraceae bacterium
ATCTCCAACAATGCCAGCAGGTCGTCGCCCGACATGGCGGTGAGCAGACCGTCACCCTCGCGAATGACGGCGTCGGCAAGATCGCGTTTCGCCTCCTGCAATTGCAGGATCTTTTCCTCCACGGAGTCTTTGGCAATCAGCTTGTATACCTGTACGCTGTGTTTTTGCCCGATGCGATGGGCACGGTCGGTCGCCTGATTCTGTGCCGCCAGATTCCACCACGGGTCGAAGTGGATCACCACATCGGCGGCGGTCAGATTCAGCCCCGTACCGCCCGCTTTCAGCGAGATGAGGAACACCGACGGGCTGTCATCGTCGCCGTGGTTGAAGCGTTCCACCATCGCGGCGCGCTGCTCTTTCGGCGTCGAACCTTGCAGCGTGAAAAACGCGATGCCTTCGCGGCGCAGAGCCGTTTCCAATAATGCCAGCAGCGATGTGAACTGTGAAAACAGCAGCACGCGGTGTCCTGTTTCGGTCGCTTCGCGCAGCAGTTCCAAGCAGGATTCCATCTTGGCGCTGCCGCCGTGGTAATCCTCGAAGCAGAGCGACGGTTCACAGCAGATCTGCCGCAGACGCGTCAGCACCGCCAACACCTGCAACCGCGTTTTCTCCGCACCTTGTTCGGCGATGGCGGCGGCGAGCTCCTTTTTGGCGCTCATCGCCGTCGCCGTATACAGCTTGCGCTGTTCCGCCGTCATTTCGGTGTACAGCACCGTTTCGTTTTTGGGCGGCAATTCGCGCAGCACATCCTTTTTCAGCCGCCGCAGGATGAACGGCGCACACAGGCGGCGCAGCCGCTCCAGCGCCTCGCGGTCGTCCTCCCGCAGCGCGGGTAGCTCAAATTGTTCGCGGAAGCGGCTGTAGCTGTACAAAAAGCCGGGCATGAGGAAATCGAAGATGCTCCACAACTCGCTCAGCCGATTTTCCACCGGCGTGCCGGTCAGCGCAAATCGCGTGCGGCTGCGGATGCTCTTGACCGCCTGCGCGTTGCGGGTCGTGTGATTTTTGATATATTGCGCTTCGTCCAGAATATGGTAGCGGAAAGTCAGTGCCTGATACCGCTCCAGATCGCGTTTGAGCAGGTCGTATGAGGTGATCACCACGTCGTACGCCCCCGCGCGGCGGATCAGCGCCGCGCGTTCGTCTGCGTCGCCGAGCACGGTCAGCACCGTCAGTGCCGGCGCAAACCGCCGCACTTCGCTTTCCCAGTTGAGCACCAGCGACGCGGGGCACACCACTAGCGACGGTTGGTCGTTGCCCTGTTCGCGCGCATCCAGCAGCAGCGCGATGACTTGCAGGGTTTTGCCCAGACCCATGTCATCTGCCAAAATGCCGCCGAAGCCGCACTGCTCCATCGTTTTCAGCCAGCGGAAGCCCACCTTTTGGTAGTGCCGCAGGATGTGTTCGAGCGAGGCGGGCGGGGTGTAGTCGCTGTCGGCGACGGTTTTGATGGATTTGACCAGCGCACGGAACGCACCGTCCCGCTGATAGGGGAGGTTGTCGCTGTCGCGCAGGATGCCGTCCAGATACAGCGCGCGATATTTCGGCAGCGTGGCATGTCCCGCCTGCAATTGTTTGTCCGAAATATCCAGCCCATCCGTCAGACGGGAGAGATCGGTGACGGCGGGGTCTTCCAGCGAAATAAATTGCCCTGACCGCAGCCGATAGTATTTTTTCTTGCGTCGATAAGCAGCCAGCATCGCCGCCACTTCCGCCGCGTCCATGTCGCCGGTGTCGAGATCCAGCTCCAGCAGATCGACCGACAGTCCCACGCCCACCGACACGCGCGGCGGCGGCACTACGCGCGCCTGCCGAAACGCATCCGATACGAACACCGTCATGGCTTCGGACAGCGCGGCCATCCCGTCGGTGACGAAACGATACAGGTCTTCCTCGTCGGGACGCGTCACCATCAGCCCCGTATCCGGCTGATAGGTCTGGAACTGCTGTTCCGCCGCCAGCCGCGCTTTCAGTTCGCCCAGCTTGTCGCGGTTGGTCGCGGGATGGTTCTCTTCATCGCCGTAGGGATGAAAAATCTGATCGCCGTAGTGATATTCCAGCCGACCGGTGACGACAAGCGGTTCGGGTATGTCCAGATATAGCTGTGCGTCCAGCGCTTGCGGGCGGTACGCGTCCAATTGGTCGGTGTCGCCCTCCAGCCGCACATACGGACCGATCTGCGGCAGTACGCTTGCGCAGAAATCGCCGAGATCGCGCTGTGTCAGCAACAGCGACCCGCCCTCCCGCCGCCAAAATGCCCGCAGCAGCGGTGCGATCGCACGTGACATGCCGTCACTGCAACGGTACAGGGTGTCGCCGATGTGGAGATACAGGCGGTTGGCGTAGATGTATGGCGGCGGATCGGGGATGGACAGCCGCAGTCCGTTGCCGTTTCGCCGCAGCAGCAGCGTCAATGTAGGATCGGCGGAAAGAAACAGCGTGGAAAGAGGCAAGCCGTCGGCGTTGGCCACCGCCATACGCCGCCCCTCATACAGGGCAAACAGCGCGTCAAAATCCGCGTTCTTCACCGGCAATTCCCGTCCGATGTGCGCGTGACGGGCACAGCAGCCGCACACGAACGTGTACAGCGCGCGTGAAGGTTCGTCAAATAGGGCAGGATGATGCAGCAGCGTCAGTTGGCTGCCGTACGTGACGGTCGCATGCTGCGCCATTTGTTCGCAGAACTTGGTGATGTCGCGCACCACGTATTGGCGAGTGCGGCCGACCGTGAAGGTGAGACACGTCAGCGCATGGGTCAGCGTCGGCACGAGCGAAACCGCGCCGTCCGCCCGCAGTGCTTCCGCTTTCAACTGTGTCTGTGCCGCATCCAAAAAGCCGTCCAGCATCGCTTTGACGGCGATGTTACTGTCATCGACAGGCATCAACTGCCGCGCTGTGGTCACATTGCCCAGCATGTCGTGGTAGTATTTGTAGGCGAGCAGCGCCACGATGTGTTTACACGCGCCGTCGTAACGGGAAAACGCCTTACAGGTGCAGGAATAGTGCGCCGCCTCGCCGCGATGATCGAAATCGACCGCCACGTCGTACGTGCTTTCCCAATCGCTGCTCACCACCTGCCCCGCGATGCTTTCGGCAGCGTGGTCGCTGTAGGGATGGGTGACGTTTTGCACCTTGCCCGCGTTATAGCAGGCGATGCCGCGCAGGTACACCGCGTGTGTGCCCGCCAGCTTCGCCACTTTTTTCAGAGGAAAAATCGCCATATCCGCTCCGACCTTTCGCATTTCGGGGTATCTATCAAGTATACACCCAAATCCGCGCAAATACAAGAACAAAAAAAGCGGGGGATATGTCCCCCGCTTTGCGTATTAGATGACGCCTTGGAACGCGAGAATCGCGAGCACACCGGACGCCAGCACCAACAGCGATATCACCAGTACGCCGACATGTGTGTGGCGGTTTTGCTGCACGGGTGTTTCGGGCAGCAGGCGCGCGTGGCGGAGCGCCGACGAGAGCGGACGGTACAGCAGGATGGTCAGCGCCGCGTTCAATCCGCCTTTGAGCAGGTTGAACGGCAAAAACACCGGCAGCAGCATCGCTGCCACAGCCTCACGTGACGCCGCCATGTAGAGAGGCGTGATCAGATAGTTCCACAGCAGCATGACAGCCGTCATCACGAGCACGCCGAGAATCAGCCCGATCACAGCGCCGGACAGCTTGCGGCGCTTTTTATAGAGGAAGGACGCCACGCAGGCGAACGCGCAGCTGCTCAGCACGTTCATGAGCAGACCCCACAGACCGGTATCGCTGATGGTGAATAGCTCGATCAGCGACACCACCACCGACAGAATGCAGGCCGACAGCGGTCCGTACAGAAAGCCGCCGATGACGAGGATCACGTCTTTGGGGTCGAATTTGAGAAAGAGGACGACGGGCGGAAACAGGCGGGAGAGCGCGACTGCCGCAAACGCGACCGCCGCGAGCAGTCCGTGGACGACGAGCTTTTGTGTGTTGCCGGATTTGGTGTTCATGAAAAAGACCTCCGAAAATAAAATGTACCCGAAAGAGCGAAGTCTCTTTCGGGTACCGAAAAATCGGATTGTGTCAAGGAGCGTCCGGCGGACGCCGATCAACATCTTCTTTCATCCAGACTGTACTGTCGGTTTTGGAATCGCACCAAATCAACGCCGAAGCGCTCGCGGACTATACCGCCGGTCGGGAACTTCCCCCTGCCCTGAAGACTTTGTTCTATTCGTTGCGAAAAGTATAGCACGATGCGGCGGCGTTGTCAAGGAGTCGTTATCTTGCCGACGGCCATTTGCAGCACCACGCGTGCGTCGGAGCTGTTGACTTGACCGTTTTTGTCGAGATCAGCAGCCGACATTTGTGCTTCTGACAATTCCGCTTTTCCCACGGCCGCTTGCAGAATGATACGCGCATCGCTGGAATCGATATCGCCGTCACCGTCCACATCACCGCTCGTGATCGGATCAGGATCGGGATCGGGATCAGGATCGGGATCAGGATCGGGATCGGGATCGGGATCGGGATCGGGATCAGGATCGGGATCAGGATCAGGATCGGGATCAGGATCAGGATCAGGATCGGGATCAGGATCAGGATCGGGATCGGGATCAGGATCGGGATCAGGATCAGGATCGGGATCAGGATCAGGATCGGGATCAGGATCGGGATCGGGATCGGGATCGGGATCGGGATCG
>CAJKXG010000124.1 GCA_905203795.1 uncultured Oscillospiraceae bacterium
AACAATTTCGTCAAATAAAACGGACCAGTGACACCAACAGATAAAGCATATTGAGAAAAGGGGTGTTGTCCCAAAACAGCGAATAGCGCAGCCAGCCGAGGAACTCGCCTTGTTCCTCGGCAATATACACACGTTTTCGATTAATCAGGTCACCCAGTTCCCGCCTGCTGATGTGGCGGTCGTGCAGGCAGAGCAGGTCGATATCGCGGGGGAGAGCAGTGCGGATGTTCATAGCAAATTCCTCGTTACAGTGGTTATTTGATGCGATAAATCGTAATTTTCTTTTGTCGTTTCTGACATTCGCGTATGACATACCATGTGCCGCGAGACATGCCATCCCAAAATGCCAGCACATGGTCGCTGTAGTCGATGATCCGGTCGTTGCGGACAAGCGGCGCACGGCGACCGAACAGCGTATAATCGGGCAGAAATTCGGTCAGCTTTAAGCCGTGTTGTTCGGCGTACAGGCGGGCACAGGCGTCGATCCCGCGTGCGCCGCCGGATACGATTTCTGTCGTTTCGGGCGGGAGATACGCGCCTAGATCCCGCACCTGCAGATCCCGCGAGCCAATGACGGCTACTTTCATCGGTGTTCACCATCCCTTTCCGGAGCGGTTACTCTTATTATACAGGCAGATGGCTGAAAAGTCTATAAGCAAAAAAGAGGTTACGGCGGCGCATGAGGAGTTCATTCGGCGGTGTTGCTGCTGCTCTCGCAGACGCTTCTTTGCGTGGCGATCGTGGTCAGTGTGTCGCCCAGCTGTGACAAAACAGCGCCCAGAATACTTAATTCATCGGCAGTGAGTTGGCTTGCCAGCGCATTGGCTACCGCCGTAATGGATACTGTCAATTCGCATGGATTCATCTTGTTTCACCTCGTTCCAGTATATGTCCCTTTGGCGGCAAGGTGAAAGCAACCGCATATCCGTTTTGGCGCGGACATCCTATTAACAACCTGCGGTGGGCGGACTTCAATGCAAGCGCATGTCTTTGTTCGTACCAACGTATATGGAAAGTACAATCAAAGCGATACCGGAACCAATCATGATCCATTGTAACGATATTTTATCTGCCATCGGTCCAAATACAGCCATCCCTACAGGTAAAAAACCAGAGTACATGGCGCCAAGAAGCCCGAATACGCGCCCCTGCATAGACACTTCTGCCTTTTCTTGAATCCATGTAGTCGTCGCTGTTTGAACCATTGTGATGGCAACACCATAAAGGTCTACATCCGAGGATGGCTGGGCTACTTCGGGATAGCGTGTATGAAGACAACAATGCAGGATTGGGATGGGTGGCTGCGCCGCCGCATCCGTATGTACATATGGAAACAATGGAAGCTACCGAAAACGAGAGTAAAGAATCTGATTCAGCTCGGCGTCCCGGATTGGGCTGCCTACAGATACGGCAACTCCCGCAAAGGCTATTGGCGACTGTCGGGGACAACAACTCTTGCAAGAGCAATCTCAAACAAAAGACTCGCACAGGCCGGATATACTTCTGTTGTGATAGCGGAGAAAGCCGTAGTACAGCACTTGCGGCAGCTTGGATGCACTATTCCGAACAAGACGAAATGAGAATTTGGAAGAACATCAAGTACCATCCTAACGAGTTGGTCTATTACCTCCAATCAGTTGCCTGCGGATTGCCGATTGCAAGAGATGATGCGCACGAACTTGCAGAGTACAATCGTTTGCTTTTTCACAATGCTATCTCAAAACAGAGAAGTGACGGGGTGTTATGACCACAATGACACTTTTCCTCTGACAATGAAACTTATCTCCTCACAATGAAACTAACTTAATCACGCTGACACTTTTCTGGTAGGAAGAGTTTCAGCGTGGTTGCTACTTTGGCAGAAAACAGGTGCCAAGGGGTACGAAAAAAGCACTCAGCACACCCACAATGAAACTAACCCCGAAATGGAAAAAGCCCGAATAACCCTGTCCTGCAAGGATTTTCGGCAAAAGAAAAAGTTCGATAGTTTCAGATACTCTCGTATCAAAACTATCGAACTTATTTGGTCGGAGTGACGGGACTTGAACCCATGGCCTCTTGGTCCCGAACCAAGCGCTCTACCAAACTGAGCTACACCCCGAACTGCTTGACAGCTTTGCCATTATACCGCGCTTTTCTCAATTTGTCAACTCTTTTTTCTGCTTTTTTCATGCAACGGTTCAAAAAAGCGCTCGGACGTATTGCCCGAGCGCTTTTCTATACCTTTTCTTATTCCGCGGTATCTTCGGGAGCTTCCTCCGCCGACTCCGCTTCGTCCTCGTCCGCGAAGCAATCCTCGCAGAAGCAATCGCGATCGTCGAAATCATAATCGAACGCATCAACCGCGCAACCCTCGTGGCAACGGCGCTTGGAGCGGGCGCGCAGCATAAACACCGCGACCGTCGTCAACGCGGCCACAACGGCGGAAATGATCACCACAAAAAGAACCGTATTGTTATTCTTCTTCATCAGACAGTCCCTCCAGACATTCTTACAAAATGGATACGTACCGATAGTATACCCTAAGTATACGATGAAAATCGAAAAAAGTCAACTATATTCATGCATTCTTACAGAAAGTTTACGATTGCGTCGGCGCGGCGGCTTCCAGCGCTTCGCGGAGCGTATCCAGCGGGGTCAGTCCTTTTTTCATTTTGACAGCGAAATACGGTTTCGCACCGGCGGAGATCATCACGCGCCCTTTGAGCGCCGCCGACATCTTCGAGCCGACTTCCATATCCAGCTTGCGCATACACAGCAGCAGGGTGTCCTGCTGCTGCTTGACCTCATAGATGCCGAGCGCTGCCGCCATGTTGCGCAGCAGCGCCACGTCGATCAAGCCCTGCACCGCCTCCGGCGGTTCGCCGAAGCGGTCGATCAGTTCGTCGTACACATCGAGCGAATCCTCGTGCGTGCGGATGTCCGCGATGCGGCGGTAGATTTCCAGCCGCTGCGCATTGGCGGGGATGTAGCTTTCGGGAATGTGCGCGGATACCTGTAGGTCGATCAGGCATTCCGCGTCTGCGGCGGCCGGGCGCTCGCCTTTTTCCTCCTGCACCGCTTCGCCGAGCAGACGCAGATACATGTCATAGCCGACCGCTTCCATGTGACCGTGCTGCTGTGCGCCGAGCAGGTTGCCCGCGCCGCGGATCTCCATATCGCGCATGGCGATCTTGAAGCCCGCGCCGAACTCGGTAAACTCGCGCATCGCCTCCAGCCGTTTGGACGCGACGTCGCTCAGCACCTTGCCGCGCACGAAAGTGAGATACGCGAACGCGCGGCGGGAGGAACGCCCCACCCGTCCGCGCAGCTGGTGAAGCTGCGACAGCCCGAAGCGGTCGGCGTTTTCGATGATCAGCGTGTTGACGTTGGGGATATCCACACCGGTTTCGATGATGGTGGTGCACACCAGAATATCAATGTCGTGCTCCAGCACCTGCCGCCAAATGTCCGATAGCTGCTCCTCCGTCATCTTGCCGTGCGCAATCGCCACGCGTGCCTCGGGGATGCGCATTTGGATGCCCGCCGCTACGCGCTCGATGTCCTCCACGCGGTTGTGCAGATAATACACCTGCCCGTCGCGGCGCAGTTCCCGCTTCATCGCGTCGGTCAGGATGCCGTTGTCGTGTTCCAGAACATAGGTCTGCACGGGATGACGATCCTGCGGTGCTTCCTCGATCACCGACATGTCGCGGATACCGCTCAGCGCCATGTTCAGCGTGCGGGGAATGGGGGTGGCAGACAGCGTCAGCACGTCCACGTTGGGCGCCATTTCCTTGATGCGTTCCTTCTGCGCCACGCCGAAGCGCTGTTCCTCGTCGATGATGAACAGCCCCAGATCGTGCAGCTTCACGTCCTTGGACAGCATGCGGTGCGTGCCGATGAGCATGTCGATCTCGCCGCGCGCCGTGCGTTTGAGAATGTCCTCCTGCTGTTTGGCAGTGCGGAACCGAGACAGCATCTCCACCCGCACGGGGAAGCCCTCCATGCGGCGCACGACCGTGTTGTAGTGTTGAAACGCGAGAATGGTGGTGGGGACGAGCAGCACGCACTGCTTGCCTTCGGCGATGCACTTGAATGCCGCACGCAGCGCCACCTCTGTTTTGCCGAAGCCCACATCGCCGCACAGCAGTCGATCCATCGGCACGCTGCGTTCCATATCCGATTTGATCTCCTCGATGCAGCGGAGCTGATCGTCCGTTTCCTCATATTCAAAATGCCGCTCGAAATCGTATTGCCATTCGCCGTCCGGCGGGAAGGCGTAGCCGGGCGCCGCCATGCGCTTGGCATACAGTGCAATCAATTCCCGCGCGATATCCTTGACGGCGGCGCGCACACGCGATTTGGTTTTCTGCCATTCCTGCCCGCCCAGCCGATGCAGCTTCACCTGCACATCGTCCTTTGTGCCGATGTATTTCGACACCAGATCGAGCTGGGTGACCGGCACATACAGCGTGTCGCCCTTGTCGTATTGCAGCTTGATGTAATCCTTGGTCACGCCCTGCACGTTGAGTTGGTGGATGCCCATATACAGCCCGATGCCGTGGGCGGCGTGCACCACGTAGTCGCCGGGGGTCAGTTCGGACAGACTGTGGATCTCCGCGCCCTTGCTGCGCGGGCGGACGCGGCGTTTTTGCCGCCGCGCCGACGTGCGGCCGTGGGTGATGACGCTGAGTG
>CAJKXG010000125.1 GCA_905203795.1 uncultured Oscillospiraceae bacterium
TGTCGCCGACTGATGGTGTGTGCCTGCGAGGACGTGGGGCTGGCGTATCCGATGATCATTCCCATCGTCAAGGCGGCAGTGGACGCGGCGATGCAGGTGGGGTTGCCGGAGGCGCGTCTGCCGCTGGCGGACGCGGTGATCCTTGTGTGCCGCGCGCCCAAATCCAATTCCGCGCACGACGCGATCAACGCCGCGATGGCGGATGTACAGGCAGGGCGCTCGGGTCCCATCCCGCGTCAATTGCAGAATAAGCACTACGACGGCGCGGACAATGCGCACAAGGGGCAGTTTTATCTGTATCCGCACGACTACCCCCACCACTGGGTCGCACAGCAGTATCTGCCCGACGCCTTGCGTGACCGCGTGTACTATGTCCCGGGCGACAACAAGACGGAACAGGCGTATCAAGAGTATTGGGATAAGATCAAAAACGGCGGGAAATAAACGGCGGCTTGTGCCGCACCGAGCCCCGCGAAAGGAAGGGTCATACGCATGAAAAAATGGTATGATGAGGAATACGAGTTTCACATTGAAGTGACGGGATTTCTGCGCAGTGATCACACAGAGCGCTATTGCCGCAACGGCGAGGAAATCGGCGATACGTATACCTGCACCTACGGCTGCCCCGTCAATGCAAACGGACAGGGGATTTGCTCCAAAACCATGCTGATGCTGTTCCCGATTATGGAGGCTGTCAGAAGCGGCGGCGATTTGGAAAACATCGGCGGCAGCGGTCCGTACAGCAAGGATATTGTGTGTCCGGATGGCTGCGTGATGTTCCGTTTGACGGCCAAGAAGCTGGGCAACGAGAATTTTTACAAGGGAAAGTTTTTCGATTGATTCCGCCGATATAGACAGCCGTTTGCTCGGCGGTTTCGGAATAGTCATGAGAACGCCCTCCCGCCGCATGTAGATGTGCGGCAGGAGGGCGTTTTTGACGTTGCGGCAAACGATAGTTATTCTGCCAGTTGTCCGTCGTGAATGCGAAGTATGCGGTCGCACTGCGCCGCCAGTTCATTGTCGTGCGTGACCATGACGATGGTTTTTCCTTCATCCCGAAGCTGCCGAAACAGAGAAAAGATGGTTTCGGCTGTTTGTGAATCCAGATTGCCGGTAGGTTCATCGGCCAGCAGTAAAGCGGGGTTGTTGATGAGTGCTCTGGCGATGGCGACCCGCTGTCGCTCACCGCCGGATAGATATCGCGCCCGTTTGCTGTGTAAGGCTTGGATTCCTACCAGTTCCAGCAGCGTATTGACCCGTTTCCGTGATGTGCGCAGAGGTTCGTTGTGAAAATAGGCGGGGAGCAGCACATTTTCGGCAACTGTGAGGTCGTTAATCAGTGCAAATTCTTGCAGAACGAATCCCATGCTGCGGTTCCGCAACTGTGCCAACTGCGAATCGTTGCAGGATTCTATATGAATGCCGTTCAATGTATATTCGCCACAGGTGGGTGATTCCATGGCACCGAGAATATGCAGCAATGTAGATTTCCCCGCGCCGGATTTTCCTACAATGGCGGTTATTTCACCCTGCTCGATGGATAAGGATACATTTTTCAACGCCTGACAAGTTTTTCCTTTTTCAATAGGATATGTTTTGCCCACAGCAGTCAGTTCGATAAACATACTGATATCCTCCTCACTTGTTTTCGGTAAATAATTTCATAGGACTGTGATGAAAGAAAATGGCTACTACGCTGTTGATACAGAATATCGACAGCAGTAAGATACCGCCAACTGTCCAGTGTGCAACTGAAATGGATATGACATTGCCGACCAGCGAATAAGGAAAAGCAAAGTGAATACATAAACGTGAAAGTGCATAAGCCAACAGCAGGGTTAGGGTATAGATGCAGATGGTGCAGCCTGTAAGCATCCTCTGGGATTGTCCCAGCAGACACATGATGGCGTATCGTTGGCGATTGCTGCCGAAGTTGATGACTATGATGCTCACAGCAATGATCAGTGAAAGGAATAGCAAAAATAGCGTATAAGGGGTCTGTAAAAACACCGTTTCCAAACAGTTTTTCTGATAATTCCGTACTAACTGTGTTTGTGAGACTACGGTTCCGTATTGCTGCAAGCATTCTTGCAGTTCTTCCACAGGTCTATCGGTGCGAAACCACATGGTCAATCCCACCCGATGCCGATCAGGCTCTGCGGGAACGATCACAAAGGGAGTGGTATCATACAGCGGCAGTAACGAATCCAGTGCCATAGTGCCGTTTTGGAAAGTGCTGTTGAGCGGACGTTCGGTTTCCTCCAGAATACCCACCACTTGATATTCCAATGTTTTTTCCTGCCATTCGCCGAGCTCAAACTCATATTCTTCTGTTGTTTGCACGATCACAGAGCCAATAGGATATTGCTCGGCCAGCAAGGCGCTGACCACGCAACTGTATGCGTCTGCGCTTTCATCCGTCAGCCAACGCCCTTGTTGCATATGCGGTACGATACCGAGCAACTCGGGAGAATAGGCATATATCTCACCGATGTAGTCGCCGCTGTCGTCCGCAAGACTGATTTCCGACAAAGAACAAAGCGGCTTTTCTGCGCAGGCGTTGCTGATTTTGGTATAAAGTTCCTCCTGTCCTTTTATGGAAGAAAGCGTATTGATGTGACCATCCTTTAACAGCAAAGCGGCATAGGTTGGTTTCGTGCGGTCAAAGTATTGACCGACGTAATCGTAATCGCTCAATGCAAAAGATATGGTACGGTCGACCGATAAAAATAAAGCGGTCATGATCAACAGAATCATACAGAATAAAGGAATCTGTCTGATTGCCACTTGACGGGCGTTTAGACAAAAGCATTTCCAAAAGCGACGCATTACCACATCCCCCTTTGCACATCGGTGAGCGGGCGGCGTAGACAACGCCGCGAGGCGAGCGCTCCCAGAGCTCCGCTGATTATGACGGAACCGATCAAAATGGGTAGGGCATCCAGCCAGAACAATAACAGAGTGCGGGGCGGTGTGCAGGCAAACACCAACCGATATCCGGAAAAAACGCCCATCACCAACAGAAATGTCACCAGTGCGTTTAGAATGCTTTCTCCCGTTAGGGCAACGGATAACTGCCAGCGACGGCATCCCACCAGGCGCGCCACAGCCAAACTGCTTGCACGACGCTCTAACAGATAGCGGAACAGCATATAATAGGTCAATAGGCAGGCAAACGCGATTCCCGGTTTGCCGATGTTGTCGTCCACGCGCAGGAAAGACCATGGGTGTACCCCTACGTTCCGATCCATGACCACGGAAAAACGAGCGTGCGGCAGGACAACGCCCAACGCTTCGTTTAATCGATCAATAGCCGCACGAGAGGCAAAGGGGGAGATGCCGTAGATCACACGGCGGATGGGGTAATGATATCGGAAAAAGTCCTGTTCAGACACCAACACATCAAACAGATCATCTCCCCAGATAGGCACTTGATAACAAAGCCGAAGGCCGCCTATTTCAAAATCATCGCCTGGGGAAACACCGAGCAGTCCTTCAAAACTATATTTAGTATTGATATAAGCGTGTCCTTCCAGCGGTTCACCGTGTACACTGTCACACAAAAGCGCCGAAGGCTGCATGGCGTATAGACTCATGTTTGTGGGTCACGGCGGATACGGTCGGAAGCGGTTCGGTTGCTGAATTCGGCAAAGCGCTTTCCAATAGATAATAATCCACATAGCGGCTGTCTTCCAGCAGGGTGAGCATTTCGGAAAGTTCTTCATGGGATTTCCCGCCGCTCGGCAGACGAATCTCGGTGTGCAAAGAGGTGAGATTATAGTAGATGGATTGCCGTTTTTCTACAAAAGGGGACAGATAGACATATAAAAAAAAGATACAACAGCAAAGCAAGCAGGCACATAGCAGCAACCAAGTGCCCCGCTGCGCACGATATCCGGCACGCCATAGTTTTCTCGATAGCCGCAGCAATTTCATGTGTATCACTCCTTAAGAAAAAACAGGTGGGAGAGCGACGCCCGCTCTCCCACCGCACAACATTTACCAAATGTAGTTATAATACCGACCAACACCGGCATGCTTTTGCATATTGCTACTGTTTTGGTAGGAAATACGTGTAAAGCAGTAAATCCAGCCTTCGCCGCTATTGCCGGAGTGTCGATAATTGGTGATTGCATTCTGTGTATATTGTTTACGCGAAACTATAGTTTGTGTAGTGGAAGACAAGGTGATGTCCGCTTTGGTTTTGCCATAAGCAACCCGTGCATAACTTTCCAAAAAATTGTAAGAACCGACGGTTCTAGTTGTTGGCACTGCTTTGGCGTATCCTTCCATATAAGGGGAGTTGGAGGTCTTTCTTGAAGACGTGATCGTGCAAGTGCCGACAGTAGTGCTGTCGCAACGCATGGGATAATTTGTGAGAGAGGGTCCGGTAGTACCGGATACTTCTTTGGTGTCAATTTCAAAAGCCGCCGCAGAAATTCCAGCTACGGCAAATAAATTAAACACCAAAAACAAGCTGATAAGGAATGTGTTGATTCGTTTCATTAAATAGTCTCCATTCATATTAATATTTCTACATTTCTACTGTGCACCGTAGAAATAATAACCGTCATGTATGTGAAAATAGTAAACAAAACAGTTAAAACGCATTTAATCCTCTTTGACATATTTAGTTTATCATATTCGATTAAGTTTGTCAAGAA
>CAJKXG010000126.1 GCA_905203795.1 uncultured Oscillospiraceae bacterium
CGCGCGGATCGAAGCGCATCCGCTGATCACGGTGGTGCACGAGGAATGCACCGCGCTGCCGGAGGAGGGTGTGACGGTCGTGGCGACCGGTCCGCTTACGTCCGACGCGCTGGCGGCGTCGCTGCGTCCGCTGTGCGGTGAGGGACTCAGCTTTTATGACGCCGCCGCGCCGATCGTGACGACCGACAGCGTGGACATGGCACACGCGTTTCGCGCGTCGCGCTACGACCGCGAGGAAAGCGGTGCGGGCGACTATCTCAATTGTCCGCTCAACCGCGAGGAATACGAGGCGTTTCACGCGGCGCTGGTGGCGGCGGAAACCGCGCCGCTGCACGAATTCGACGCACCGCGCGTGTATGAGGGCTGTATGCCGATCGAGGTGCTGGCGAAGCGCGGACCGGACACGGTGCGGTTCGGACCGATGAAGCCGGTCGGACTGCGCGATCCGCGGACGGGGCATCGTCCGTGGGCGGTGCTGCAGCTCCGCACCGAAAACGCGGCGGGCACGCTGTGCAATCTGGTCGGTTTCCAGACCAACCTGAAATTCGGCGAGCAAAAACGCGTGTTCGGCATGATTCCCGCGCTGGCGCATGCGGAATTTGTGCGGTACGGTGTGATGCACCGCAACACCTTTCTCGATTCGCCGCATCTGCTCACCGCCGGCTATCGGTTCCGTGCGCGGGACACGCTGTTTTTCGCGGGACAGATGACCGGTGTGGAGGGCTACATGGAATCCGCCGCGTCCGGCATTCTTGCCGGCATCAACGCGGCGCGGCTGGTGCGCGGGCTGCCGCTGTGGGAGCTGCCGCGCGATACGATGATCGGCGCGCTGGCGGGGTATATCAGCAGCGCGGAAACCAAGGATTTTCAGCCGATGGGGGCGAATTTCGGCATCCTGCCGACGCTTGGCACCCCGATACGGGATAAACGGCAGCGCTATGCGGCGCTGGCACAGCGCGGTCTGCAAAGCTTGGAACGGTTCTTAACAACACAGGAGGGATAACCGATGCGTATTATTCTGGATGCCTTCGGCGGCGACAACGCGCCGTCGGCGATGATCCGCGGTGCGGCGATGGCGGTCGCGGAATACCGTCATACTGTCGTACTGACCGGCGACGAGGCGACCATTCGTCGTGTGGCGGAGCAGGAGCAGGTGTCGCTCGACGGCATCGAGATCGTCCACACGGCGGATGTGATCGAGATCGAGGACGAGCCGCGCAGCATTTTGAAGGAACACAAAAACAGTTCGATGGGACTTGGCTTGCAATTGGTGGCGGACGGTCGGGGCGACGCGTTCGTGTCGGCGGGCAGCACAGGCGCGCTGATCATGGGGTCGTCCTTCCTCGTCAAGCGCATCAAGGGCATCTCCCGCGCGGCGCTGGCACCGCTGATGCCGTCGGATAAGGGCGTGTTCATGCTGCTGGACGCGGGCGCGAATGTGGATTGCCGTCCGGAAATGCTGCTGCAATTTGCCCGCATGGGAAGCTGTTACATGACGCGCGTGATCGGCGGCAACAAGCAGCCTGCGACGGTCGGTCTGCTCAACATCGGCACAGAGGACTGCAAGGGCGGCGAACTGCAACAGCAGGCGTTTGCGCTGCTGCGGGACAGCGGGCTGAACTTTGTGGGCAACGTCGAGGCGCGCGAACTGCCACACGGCGCGGCGCAGGTGATCGTGGCGGACGGATTCTCCGGCAACGTTGCGCTGAAAATGATGGAAGGCACGGCGGATGTGGTGATGAGCAACATCAAAGACGTGTTTATGACCAACATATTTACCAAGCTGGCGGCGCTGATCGTCAAGCCGCATCTGCGCACCTTCAAGAAGAAGATGGACACCTCGGAGCACGGCGGTGCGCCGGTGCTCGGCGTGCAGAAGCCGGTCATCAAGGCGCACGGCAATTCGAGTGCGAACGCTGTCAAGAGCGCCATCCGCATCGCGGCGGAATTCGCCGCGGCCGACGTGATCGGCACGATCGCGGCACAAACGGCGGCGGACGCGGAAAAAGCCGCCGCGCAGGCTTGAAAGAAAGGATATCGGCATGAGCATTTCGGAAGAAAAGCTGAGCGAGTTGATGGATAAGCTGGGGTATCGGTTTCACGAGCCGTCCCTGCTGGAAAACGCGCTGACGCATTCGTCTTATGCGAACGAAGGGCACGGTCACGGCAGCAGCAACGAGCGGCTGGAGTTTCTCGGCGATTCGGTGCTGGGGCTGACGGCGGCGGTGTATTTGTTCCACAAGGAAAAAGGTCCGGAGGGTGAGCTGACCAAGCTGCGCTCGGCGATTGTGTGTGAAAAAGCGCTGTTTTCCTATGCACAAATGCTCGATTTGGGGCAGTATCTGATGCTCGGCAAGGGCGAAAGCCGCGGGGGCGGTGCGACTCGCCCGTCGATTTTGGCGGACGCGTTTGAAGCGGTGGTCGCGGCGATCTATCTCGACGGCGGTATGGAGCCGGCACGCGAATTTTTGCTGCCGTTTCTCAAAAAGGAAGCGTCCAACCACCGCCGCGCCCATTTCAAGGATTACAAAACACAATTGCAGGAGATTATCCAGCAAAACCCGGAAGAGCGGGTGCGGTATGTGTTGACGGGCGAAAGCGGACCGGATCACAACAAACAGTTCACCGTTGAGGTGCGGCTGAATTCCAACGTGATCGGGCACGGTCGCGCCCACAGCAAGAAGGAAGCGGAACAACAGGCGGCGCGGGAAGCGCTCGTCCTGATGGGCTACGGCAAATGATCGATTCCGCACGGCGGAAAGGAGGGACACCATGGTTTTAAAAGCGCTGGAGGTACACGGCTTTAAGTCGTTCCCCGATAAAACGGTGCTGAACTTCGGACAGGGTATCACCGCCGTTGTCGGTCCCAACGGCAGCGGCAAATCCAATATCAGCGACGCGATCCGTTGGGTGTTGGGCGAGCAATCGACCAAAAGTCTGCGCGGTTCCAAAATGGAGGACGTGGTTTTCAGCGGTACGGCTGCCCGCAAGGGCATGGGCTTCGCCGAAGTGTCGCTGGTGATCGACAACACCTCGCGGCTGCTGGATTTTGACGCGGACGATGTGAAGGTCACCCGCCGGTATTATCGGTCGGGCGACAGCGAATATCTGCTCAACAATGCGACGGTGCGTCTGCGCGATGTGCAGCTTTTGTTTATGGACACCGGTCTCGGTCGGGACGGGTATTCCATCATCGGACAGGGGCGCATCGGGGATATCGTGGCGTCCAAATCGGAGGAGCGCCGCGAAATTTTCGAGGAAGCGGCGGGCATCGCCAAGTATCGTTTCCGCAAAAACGAGGCGGAGCGGCGGCTGAAATCCACCGAGGACAACCTGCTGCGCCTGCGCGATATTTTGCAGGAGCTGGAGGAACGCGTCGGTCCGCTGGCACAGCAATCGGAAAAGGCAAAAAAGTTCCTCGAATACGCCGCCGAGAAGAAGGAACTGGAGATCGGGCTGTGGCTGCACACCATCCGCAGCGCGCGCGATACGATGCGCGATTTGGGCGCCAAGTTGGAATTGGCGCGCACCCAGCACGAGAGTGCCGGCGACACGATCGACGCATTGGAAGCGGCGTTGGAGCAGGTGTCGGCGGCATCGCAGCAGATCGCGGTGCGCATGGACGAGGTGCGCCGCGCGGCGGCGAGTCTCGAGGAAGAAGCCACACGCTGTGACGGCGAAGCGGCGGTGTTGAAGAACGATATATTCCACAATAACGAAAACATGCAGCGTATCCGCGGGGAACAGGCGCGTTCGGAGGAAAGCGACCAGACATTGGAAGCGGATATGGCGCGGCTGCGCGGGGAGATTGAGCAAAAGCGGGAGAGCATTGCCCAAACCGAGCGGGATCGGCTGGCACTGACGGAGGAACTGGAAGCGCTGGCGCGCGATACCGACGAGGTGACGGGGCGCATGGCGGCGTTGTCGCAGGACGCGTCGGCAGTGGCACTGCAATTGTCCGATGCGCGGGTGCGCGGCGTGACGGCGCAGTCGTCGTTGGAGGAAATCGAGCGGCGGCTGGAGCAGTTGAACGCCGACGATGAGGCGCGCGTGCAGCAGCAGCAACAGGTCGACGATGAGCTGGCGGCGTGCCGCGAGGATCATCGTCTGCTCGTCGAACGCATGGAAGAACTGCAAAATGCACGGGCGGGCTATGAGATGCGCGTCCGTTCCCGCGAGGCGAAGCTGAGCACCGCCAAGGAAGCGGCGGATAAGCTGTTTCTGGATGCGGAGGAAGCGCGCCGTCGGGTGCGGCTGTTGGAAGAGCTCGAACGCAACATGGAGGGCTTTTCCGGCAGCGTCAAAGCGGTGATACGGCAGTCGGAGCGCGGTGCGCTGCGCGGCATCCACGGTCCTGTCTCGCGTCTGATCCAGGCGAAACCCGAATATGCGCTGGCGATCGAGACCGCGCTCGGCGCGGCGACGCAGAACATCGTCTGCGACCGCGAGGAGGATGCGAAACGCGCGATCGCCTATTTGAAGGAAACCGGCGGCGGGCGCGCCACGTTTTTGCCGCTGACCTCCATCCGCGGCAACCTGCTGAATGAGCGGGGGCTGTCGCAGGAGGCAGGCGTGATCGGACTGGCGAGCGAACTGGTCACGTATGACGCGGCATACGAAAATATCGCGAAAAATTTGCTGGGACGTACCGCCGTCA
>CAJKXG010000127.1 GCA_905203795.1 uncultured Oscillospiraceae bacterium
CCAGCCGCCGCGCGAGCGCCGTTCCGGTGTAACCGTAGGCTTTCGGTGCGATCGTCAGCTTCAGCGGCTCTGTGCCGAGCAGCGGATAGCCGTGCGCCGCCAGCCGCTCTTTCAGCGCGGCGACCTGTCGGACATAGTCCGCCAGCCGCGCGGGATAGTCGCCCGCCAAATACCGGTTGGCGGCGTCCAGCGATTGCAGGATCAGGTAAGACGGGCTGGTCGAAGCAAAAAGTGCCAGCGCCGTTTCCGCCGCTTCGCCGAGCGCCGTCGGCGCCCCGCGGGCAATGTGCAGATACGCACCGCCCGTCAGCACGGGCAGTGTTTTGTGCGCGGAATCGCAGCACATGTCCGCGCCCAGCGCCATCGGGTGGCAGGGCGAAGGGAGAAAGCGCAGATACGCGCCGTGTGCGTTGTCCACCAACAGCAAAGCGCCGTGTCGGTGACAGACCGCCGCCAGCGCCTGCACATCCGCCACATTGCCGAGATAATCGGGGCTGGTGATGTAGACCGCCGTCGGCGGTTCGTCGGCGGACAGCGTTTGCTCCAGCGTGTCGGCGTCGATCTCGCAGGACAGCACGCTTTTCGGCTGCGCGGGGAACAGCCACCGAATCTCCAGATCCAGCAGTGCCGCCGCCGTCATGAACACCTTGTGCGCGTTGCGCCCTGCGGCGATCACGGGGCGTTTTCCGTGCGCCTTGGCGTGCAGCATCGCCAGATACAGCATGGCGCGGATGCACAGGGACGAGCCCTCGGCGGCATACAGTGTCCGCGCCGTACCGAACAGCGCCGCCGCGTTTTCCTCGCTGCGGCGGATGATGCCGTCGGCATGGTACAACACATCCGCGCCGTCGATCTCGGTGATGTCCAGCGGCTCCGCGCCGAGAAACGGTCGTCCCTTGTGTCCCGGCATGTGAAAACGCAGTGCGTCGCTGTCGGCGTATGCGTTGACAAAATCACAAATCGGCGTATCCATCATGCGTCGTTTTCCAGCGTCTTGGCGGCTTCCAGCATGATCGCGCATTCCATGCGCTTGCGGAACAGCTCGCACCCGTATTCGTACACGCCGCGCACCGAGCCGGTGGCGTGATAGGCGTTGGCGGCACAGCCGCCCGAGCAATAGAGCTTCGCCCAGCAGTCCCGACACTGCGGGCGGGCGTACACGTTGCAATCGGCAAACTCGTTTTGTGCCGCCGTGTTGGTCACGCCGTCCCAGACATTGCCGAGCTTAAAGGCTTCCTCGCCCACAAATTGGTGGCAGGGATACAGGTCGCCCCACGGCGTCACCGCCATGTATTCCGTCCCCGAACCGCAGCCGGACACGCGTTTGTAGATGCAGGGTCCGCCCTTGAGGTCGATCATGTAGTGGTAGAATGTGAAGGGTCGCCCTTCGCGATGCCGTTCCAGCATCAGCTGCGCCAACTGCTCATACTGCTCCAGCACGATGGGGAGGTCTTCTTCGGTCAGCGCGGAGGGATCGTCGGGGGCACACACCACCGGCTCCATGCTCAGTTCGGTGAACCCCAGCGCCAGCATTTGCTCGATGTCCTTCAGAAAATCCGGATTGGCGTGCGTGAACGTGCCGCGCATATAGTAGTTTTTGCCGCCGCGCGCCTGCACCAGCTTCTGAAATTTCGGTACGATGCGCTCCCAACTGCCGTTTCCGGCGTGATCCACACGGAAGCGGTCGTGGATCTCCTTGCGGCCGTCCAGACTGAGCACCACATTGCTCATCTCGCGGTTGGCGAATTCGATCACATCGTCGTCGATCAGCACGCCGTTCGTGGTGAGCGTGAAGCGGAAGTTTTTCCCGCATTCCGTTTCCCGCGAGCGGGCATACGCGACCAACTGCTTGACCACGTCAAAATTCATGAGCGGCTCGCCGCCGAAAAAGTCCACCTCCAGATTGGTGCGCCCTGCGGAATGCGCGATCAGAAAATCCAGCGCCTGTTTGCCGACCTCGAAGCTCATGAGCGCCCGATCGCCGTGATATTTTCCTTGGCTGGCAAAGCAATACGCGCAGTTGAGGTTGCAGGTGTGCGCCACATGCAGACAAAGCGCCTTGACCACGCCGCCTGTTTTGCGCTTCAGCGTGCCCGCCATGGATTCAAACGTATCCGGTGTGAACAGCCTGCCCGCCTGTTTCAGCTGTTCGATCTGGTCGCAGCAATCCTCCAGTTCCGCCTTGGTGACGTCGGCACGATCCGCGTATTTTTCCAGCATGGCGGCGATGATCTGCTCCCGATCGGTTTGCTCGTACAGACCGATGATGTCGTAGGCGACCTCATCGACGACATGAACCGATCCCGAACAGGTGTCCAGCACGATATAAAGCCCGCCGAGTGTATAACGATGTATCATCTTGAACCTCCTTGGCTTATGAAAAATGCCGCCAAACGGCGGCATTCAAAAGGGTTCGGAAATTACTTGCTTTCCTTTTTGGCGGTGTTTTCGCACTTCTGATTGGCAATGCCGCAACTGGTCTTGCAGGCGGATTGGCAGGAAGTCTGGCATTCACCGCAGCCGCCGTTTTTGGCGCTCTCGCAAAGGTTACGCGTTTCCAACGTTTTGATGTGTTTCATATGGTTGATCCTCCGATTTCAATACGATTGTTTTTCACATTATAGCACAACGGTTTCCGCAAGTCAATCCAATTGCGGAAAAAATCCCATATTCTGCGTAAAAAGAGCACCCTCCGAAGAGGGTGCTCCCGTTTGGTTATCCGAAAGAGATCACACAATCCCCTGCGCCATCATCGCGGTGGCGACTTTCAGGAAGCCGGCGATGTTCGCACCGACCACATAGATGCCCTCGAAGCCGTATTCCTTCGCGGCTTCGTACGCGTTCTTGTGGATGCCGACCATGATGTCGTGCAGTTTCGCATCCACTTCCTCGAACGTCCAGCTCATGCGCATGGAGTTCTGGCTCATTTCCAGCGCGGAGGTCGCCACGCCGCCGGCGTTGGCCGCCTTGCCGGGCGCAAACGCCACGCCGTTTTGCTGCAAATATTCGGTCGCTTCCAGGGTGGTGGGCATATTCGCACCCTCCGCCACATATTTCACGCCGTTCGCCACGAGCGCTTTCGCATCGTCGAGGTTCAGCTCGTTCTGCGTTGCGCAGGGCAGCGCCACATCGCACTTGACACTCCAGATGCCTTTGCCCTCGTGATATTCCGCCGTCGGACGATAGGAGAGATAGTCCTTGATACGGCCGCGCTTGACTTCCTTGATCTCCTTGACAGCCGCGAGATCAATGCCGTCCTTGTCGTACACCCAGCCGTTGGAATCGCTCAGCGCGACCACCTTGCCGCCGAGCTGCTGCGCCTTTTCGGTCGCATAGATGGCGACATTGCCGGAGCCGGAGATGACGACGGTCTTGCCGTCGAGCTTGTCGCCCTTGACTTTCAGCATTTCGTCGAGGAAGTACACCAAGCCGTAGCCGGTCGCTTCGGTGCGGGCGAGAGAACCGCCGTAGGTCAGACCCTTACCGGTCAGCACGCCTTCGTATTTGTTGGTCAGGCGCTTGTACTGACCGAACATATACCCGATCTCACGCGCGCCCGTGCCGATATCGCCGGCGGGCACGTCGGTGTCCGCGCCGATGTGGCGGAACAGCTCGGTCATAAAGCTCTGGCAGAACGCCATGACTTCGCGGTCGGATTTGCCCTTCGGATCGAAGTCGGAGCCGCCTTTGCCGCCGCCGATCGGCAGACCGGTCAGCGAGTTTTTGAAGATCTGCTCAAAGCCGAGGAACTTGATGATGCTGAGGTTGACCGAGGGATGCAGGCGCAGACCGCCCTTGTACGGACCGATCGCGCTGTTGAACTGCACGCGATAGCCGCGGTTCACCTGCACCTTGCCGTTGTCGTCCACCCACGGCACGCGGAACATGACCACGCGCTCCGGCTCGACGATGCGCTCCAGCAGCGCCGCATCCTGGAACTGCGGGTTGGCGTCGATGACGGGCTTCAGGGAGTTCAGCACTTCCGTAGCGGCTTGGATGAATTCGGGCTGATCGGGATTTTTCCGAATCAGCTCTTGCAGAACGGAATCAACATAGGACATGAATGATCTCTCCTTATAAAAATTTGCATGTTTCCGAGTAGCATGTGCTATGGCACTATTATATAACAGCATCGTCAGAAATGCAAGTAAAATTTCAAAAAATTTCACTATGAGGCAGAAAAACAGCAAAAAAGTCAAGGAAAAGAGACGGAAATGAGAAAAAACGCGGCAAAAGTTTCATTTCCTTCCCTTTGGCTTTCACTTGACAGACGCGGTGTTTTCTGGGATAATGTAAAAAGGAAAATAGGAGCTTTCCGAAGTAAAACGGGGAGGAATCAAAAAAGGTATATGAATTGTCTGATACGAAACGCACGGGTGATCGACCCTTCCTGCGGGCGGGATGAAAAGGCAGACGTGCGCATCGAAAACGGGCGTGTCGCGGCGGTCGGACAGGATTTGTCGGACGACGGCGTGACGCTGCTTGCGGCGGACGGGCTGGTGTGCGCGCCCGGGCTGGTGGATATGCATGTACATCTGCGGGAGCCCGGCTTTGAATATAAAG
>CAJKXG010000128.1 GCA_905203795.1 uncultured Oscillospiraceae bacterium
GCCGACGCGGTGTCCGCCGTCTTGCTGACGGTCGGCTGCTCCAGCCGCGCCAGCTCCCGCGCCGCCGCACCCAGCGTCATGGACATGTTGGTGCCGGTATCGCCGTCCGGCACGGGGAAAATGTTCAGCTCATCCACCGCTTGCTTTTGTCGGGCGAGACAATGCGACGCCGAAATCATCGCGTCACGCAATATCGTTCCCTGTATCAATTCTCAGCACTCCCTTAATTCACCGGTTTCCCCCGACAAAACGCCGCGAGGACACGCGACGTTTACTCAGACTTCATCCCGTCGACGAACACATTGACCTTGCTGACGCTCAGTCCGGTCGCTTCTTCGACGGTGTACCGCACTTTGTTGACAATGCTTTTGGCAATAGCAGAGATATTCATCCCGTACATGACGGAAATGTGCAGATCCACGATCAGCTTATCGCCGTCGCTGCGCACACGGATGCCCTGATCCGCATAGGAGCGGCGGGAAAACAGCGACCGCAGCCCCTGCTTCGTCCCGCTCTTTTCCATGGCGGCGACGCCGTAGCAGGAGGACGCTGCGTTGCCGATCAGACAGGCAAAATACGCCTGCGAGATCTCGATCATGCCCAGATGATTTTCCATTTGAATCATATAGATCCGTCCTTTCTGACAGACTTTTATAACGAGTCCAAAAGGTCTTACGACGCGGCTTCGGCGGTGGTCACACCCCAATTTTCGATGTCCGCGTATATATCGTAGGGGGCGGGCATCACATGGGGAATCGCACGGTCATACGCCGCTGCGCCGTCCCGCCAGCAAAGCGGGATATACGGCGCATCGGCGGCAAACGCCGCCAGAAACGCATCCAGCGTCCCCTCGCCGCCGACAAACGCCGTGTAGGCGTCTGCCGCCGCGCCCTTGTGTACGCCGTAACTCGCGTCGCCGCTGAAAAACGGGGTCAGGCTCATATTCGCGCTCAGCCGCACATCGCCGAGGTACAGATCAAAATCGCCCTTTTTCAGCAGCGACTGATACTCGCTGAACGCCGCGGACTTCACTGTCACCGTGACGCCCGCCGCTTTGAGCTGTGCCTGCACATGCTCTGCCGCCGCCGCGCGAAACGCGTTTTCTTCGTTGACGAGCAGCGTCAGATTCAGCGTTTTCGCCTTGCCTTTATCGCTATTATACCCCGCTTCGCGCAAAAGTGCAACTGCTTTATCGGTATTTTCCGTCTCCGGAAACACATTTGCGGCTTTTTCGCCCAAAAAAAGCGGGTGAAACGGTGCGGTCGCCGCCCGTGCACAGCCGGAAAACGCCATCGACGCCAAGTCCGCGCGATCCACCGCCTGGGCGAGCGCCTGCCGCACCCGCTCGTCGGCGAGCGCTGTCTTTTTGCTGTTGACGCCGAGAAACACCAGCTCGTTCATCGCCACATTGGCGGTCGCGTTGCCGGTGCGCAGCGCGCTGCCGTCGGACAGCTCGCTGAAATAATAGCTGAGCGTGCCGTTTTCCAGCCCGTGCAGCATCGCGTCCTCGTCCGTGATGTCCGACAGCAGAATCTCCGGCAGTTGATCGGCGTTTTTCGCGTGGGGATTCGCCGTCAACCGCGTCGAAGGCGTGCTACCGAACACGTACCGCCCGCTGCCGAGCGTGGTTTTCCCCTGCGTGCGCACGACGGGAAAGCTCAGACAGGCGGCGGCGTACGGATCGGGCGCGGAGAGGGTGAACACCAGCGTGTTCCCCTCCGCCTTGACCGACGCGACATTTTTCAACAACTCCTGATACGTTTCATCCGCTTTGGCGCGCCCGAACGACGCGGTCACGTCCTCCGCCTTGACGGCGCTGCCGTCCGAAAACACCGCGTCCGCGCGCAGTGTCGCCGTCAGACGCGTTCCCTCGGTTTTCACCGACGACGCGAGTTGCGGCTGCGGCTGCATCGACGCATCCAGCGCGGTCAGCCCTTCATAGAGCAGCGTGGTCAGCGCATGGTTGACCCGCCCCGACGACGTGTACGGGTCGAGACTGTCGCGGGAATTATACGCGAGTGTAAAGGGGTGCAGCGTGACAGTCGGCGCAGGCGTATCATCGGAAGCGGTGGGCGCGGGACTGCCGGAGGCGGCGTTTTTGGGAATGGTGGCACAGCCGCACGCGCCGAGCATCAGCACACCCGCCAGCACCGCCGCAAGCCATCGCCGTCCCATATACGCACCCCCTGTTGATCCATAGTATATCTCATTTAGTATAGCATACTCACCTGCGGGAATCAAGCCCGCACCGTCTCCTCGGACGCATCGCCGGTGAGATAGTTGACAAACTGCTGTGCCGTGCGGCCGGAGATGCCGCCGTGGCGCATCTCCCACTGCGCCGCCTGTTTATCCAGCTCGTCGTCCGGCATGGCGATGCCCGCGCGGCGCGCCAGTTGACGCACGATGTCGAAATATTCCTGCCGTGTCGGGCGGGAATAGCAGATGCTCACGCCGAAGCGGTTGACCAGCGACAGCTTTTCCTCCATCGTATCCGAGCGGTGAACGTCGCCGTCGTGCTCCATGTCGTCGCGGTCGCCCCATGTCTCGCGGATGAGGTGGCGGCGGTTGGAGGTCGCGTAGATGAGGATGTTGTCCGGCTTGGTCTCCACGCCGCCCTCGATCACCGCCTTGAGGAATTTATATTCGATCTCAAACTCCTCAAACGAGAGGTCGTCCATATAGATGATAAACCGATAATTGCGGTTTTTCGCCTGTGCAATCACCGAGGACAGATCCTTGAACTGGTGCTTGTAGATTTCGATCATGCGCAGACCGCGATCGTAAAACTCGTTGACGATCGCCTTGATGCTGGTGGATTTGCCGGTGCCGCTGTCGCCGTACAGCAGGACGTTGTTCGCCTTCTGCCCGTTGACAAACGCCTCCGTGTTGCGCACCAGCTCGGCTTTCTGCCACTCGTAGCCCACGAGATCGTCCAGCAGGACATGCTCCATGTTGTTGATCGGCAGAAACTCCACCCCGCCGCGCCCGTCCTCGCGGATGCGGAAGGCTTTGTTCAGCCCGAACATGCCCACGCCGTAGGCTTTATAAAACGCCGTCACGAGATCGAAAAAGCCCTGCTCGTCCGCGGCGTTCTCCAGTGCGCGGCTGAGCGCCTGCACCTTTTCGCTGACGTTTTTGTTATACATCAGTTCCTTCTTGACGATGGCGCGATAGTGCGAGATCAGCGAGAAGCAGCGGATATCCAGCGCCTGTTCGATGCGGGAAAAATCGTAGTGGAACAGGTTGTAGAACACGCGGAAATCGTTTTTGGCGATCTCGTTGATGCTGCCGTCGCTCGCCCCCACCTTTTCGCTCGTGAGACTGAAGGAGTTTTCGTTGGTGATGAGCAGGAAGGTGAGGTAGTTATGCCACAGATTGTCGTCAAAGCCGTAAGACGTGGACACGTCCAGCAGCCGTTTGATACAGGCGTAAATATCGCGCACCAGCGTTTCGCGCGGCTCGTTGCCCGCGTCGAAGCGGCGGAAAATCTCCGCAAAATCCGTGAGCAGACAATGCTCGCCGAGATCGCTGTACACGATCAGCTTCGCAGTTTCTTTATACATATCGGCAGGACTTCCTTTCCAAGCGGCTATTATACCGCTGCCGCAAAGGGTTCGTCAAGCATTTTATTCAGTTCAGCCCGTTTTCCCCCACCCGTCCGAACAGGCGCGCCACCTCCGCCGAAAGCGGACGATGGGCGGGCTGCTCCAGCGCAGGGTCGGCGGCGAGCAGATCGACGGCGGCTTGCTGTGCTTCCCGCAGCAACGCCATATCGGCGGTGAGATCGGCGATGCGCAGTTCCGGCAAGCCGTGCTGACGGCTGCCGAAAAAGTCGCCCGGTCCGCGCAGTTTGAGATCCTCCTCCGCGATGCGGAAGCCGTCGTTTGTTGCACACATCACCTTGAGACGGCGGCGCGCTTCTTCGTTTTGCGCGTCGGAGATGAGGATGCAGGTGGATAGCCATTGACCGCGCCCGACCCGCCCGCGCAATTGATGAAGCTGTGCCAGACCGAAACGCTCGGCGTTCTCGATCACCATGATGACGGCGTTGGGCACATCCACGCCCACCTCCACCACGGTGGTGGACACCAGCACATCGCACTCGCCCCGCGAGAACGCCGCCATCACCGCCTCCTTTTCGGCGGCTTTCATGCGCCCGTGCAGCAGTTCCAGCCGATAGCCGCGCAAGGCGCCCTGCCGAAGCTGTTCCACACAAGCGGAGGCGGCGGCGAGATCGCCCTCGCCTTCCTCCACCAGCGGACACACGACATACGCCTGCCGCCCTTCGTCGAGGTGTTTGCGGAGATAGCCGTAGGCGCGCGCGCGTTTATCCGTGCCGACGGCGTAGGTTTCGATCGGCTGCCGCCCCGGGGGCAGTTCGTCCAGCACCGACACGTCGAGGTCGCCGTACACCATCAGCGCCAGTGTGCGCGGGATGGGGGTCGCGGACATGACCAGCAGGTGCGGGTTCTCTCCCTTTTCCGCCAGCCGCGCCCGCTGCGCCACGCCGAAACGATGCTGTTCATCGGTGATGACCAGCCC
>CAJKXG010000129.1 GCA_905203795.1 uncultured Oscillospiraceae bacterium
AGACTTCAGTCTGCCGCTGTTGTTGTCTGCTTATGCCGCCGATTCGGTCGTGGTGGTGGTCTCTGCCGCATCCGACGCGGCGGTCGTCGTTTCGTCCGCGGTTGCTGCGGTCGTTGTCGTCGTTGTCGTCGGATCGTTGGTGGTGTTGCTCAACCGCCGCAGCGCCGTCTGCAACTGCATATCGCTCGCATCCGTCAAGGTCTCCACTGCCGCCGATGTATTCTCCGGCGTCACCGTTTCATCCGGTTGCAGTCCGCTGCCTTCCCATGAGGTGTCGTCCAACAATTTCAGCTCACCAACCGTCAACTTGACGGCGGAATTGTCCGACGCGATCGTAAAATACTGCTGTACCTTGGCGCGTCCCGCCGTCTTGGTGCCGACCAGCATACTCGATTTGGACTGGTGCAGCGCCGCCGCCACCAGCTCCGCCTCTCCCTCGGTCCTGCCGTTTACCAGCGTCACACACGGGATATCGATCTGATACGTTTCATCCGCGCGAAACTCTTGTTTGCCGCTTGAATCCGTGTAATACGCGTACAAGCCGCGCGGAAGCAGGTAATCCAGAATCTTGCAGGCGGATTGCAACGACCCGCCCGCGTTATCCCGCAGATCCAACACGATCGACTCCGCGCCCTGTGTCAGCAGGTCGGCATACGCCGTCTTGAATTGCTCGGTGGTCACATCGGTAAACGCTTTGATGCGGATATATCCGGTCGTGTCGATCATGCGGGATTCCACGCTGATCAGCGAAAAGCTCATATTGGCGGCAGTGGTCAACTCCACTGCCACATCGCGGTCATCGCGATGCACCGTCAGCAGCATGGAGGTCGCCGTCCGCAACGCTTTCTCCATCACCGACAAAGCGTCATCGCCCAGTGCGTTTTTATCCAGCGCCGTCACCACGTCGCCCTTTTGCAGACCGCTGCTGTAGGCGACCGAACCTTTCATCACCGAGCTGATGACGACCTGACCCGCACTGTTTCGCACCACTTCAAAGCCAAAACCGGTGCTTTTGCCGGACAGCTTTTGCTGCGCTTCGCTGTATTCTTCCGCCGTCAGGAACGCCGCATACGGGTCGCCGATGCCGGACGCATAGCCGGACGCCAGCGCGTTGCGCAGCGCCTCCTCGTCGATCGTGCCGTAATAATTCTGGCGGATGGCATTGTCGATCTCCGCGAATTTGCTGTACATCTCCTGCCGCTTGGACAGCTCGCTCACCAGCGAATCAAACCGCCGCATGGCGATCGCCATCGTCGCCGACACGGCCACCGCCGCGACGATCACCATCGCCGCGATCGCCGCACCCAGAGAAATCTTTTTATTCATCGGTCGGGAAAACCTCCTTCCGGATCACGACCGCCCGTGTCACTTGCTACGGCTGACATAGCCGTTGGCGATGGGATCCACCGCCGTGCCGTCCACACGCACTTCAAAGTGCAGATGCGGACCGGTGACATTGCCCGAAGCGCCCGCTTTGGCGATCACGCTCTGCCCGCCCGTCACCTTGTCGCCGACATTGACCAGCACCTGCGAACAGTGCGCATACAGCGTCACAATGCGCCGTCCGCGGCTGTCCAGACCGTGATCGATCATCACGAACAAGCCGTAACCGCCGCCATAGCCGCTCTTGTTGGCATAGATGACGACGCCGTCCGCCGCCGCTACAATATTTTGCCCGTAAATCGGGATCGAGCCGTTGGCGATGTCGATGCCGCGATGCATGGTGCCCCAGCGCGGGCCGTATACATCCGACAGATTGCGCACCGTCGGCACCGGCCAGAACATGGTGCCGTCCGTGTAGTTGCCCGTGTAGCTGCCGGAACTGCTTGAAGACGATTGCAGCAACGACTGAATCTGTTTTTCCAGTGCCGCCGCCTCTTGCTGATTCTTTTTCAGATCCTGATTGGCGGCGTTGACGGAGCCTTGCAGCTTCTTCACCACGGCGTTGGACTCGGCATACAGCGTATCCAACTCCTTTTTCTTCTCATCAGCGGTCTTTTTGACCGCCGCAAGCTGTTCTTTTTGCTCGTTCAGCTCACCGCGCTCTGTTTCCAGCGCCTGCTTATCCGCGTCCAGCCCTTCGATCTGCGCTTCCATCTCGTCCATCAGCCGCTGGTCGCTTGCCGCCACCCGCTCGGTGATGCTGTCGCGCAGCAGATAATCGATGAAATCATCCGTGTTCAGCAGCATTTGCAGCGCGGACAGATTGCCGGTTTGTGAGATCGCCCGCAGACGCTCACCGAGCAGTTCAAACTGCGCATCCAGATCCGCCTGCTTTTGCGCGATCTGCGCGTCCTTGCCCGCAATTTCCTCGTTTTTTTGCGTGATCTGCGTATTCAGCAGATTCATTTGATCCTCCAGCAGATCGATCTGGGCGGTCGTGTTCGCGATCTGCTTTTTCAGCGAATCCGCATATTCCTGCTGTTTGCTCAGATCATTTTTGTACTTCGCCAACGATTGCTTGATCGACTGCTCTTCCTTCTCGAGCTTATCCAACTGCGATTGCAGAGAGGACACCGACGCGGCCTGTACCTGCCGATTCAGCGGAAAAGGCAGCGACACCAGCATCGCCAGCGCCGCCAGCACCGTCAACAGCCGAAACCGATTGTTTCGTTTAGTCACCGTTGTTTCCTCCTTCGTCGCGCAAATATTTGCTCATCGACAGCACACTGCCCAGTGTGCCCGTGAGCAGACCCGCCAGCAGAAATCCCACCAGCAGCACCGCCCACACGTGGGAGAAGCTGACCAGCCCCAGCATCGGTCCGAAGCGGAACGTGGAAGCCAGCTTGCTGTAAATAAGATACAGAATCCCGTAGGATATGCCGCCGGAAATCAGCCCCAGCGTCATGCCTTCCACGGCGAACGGCAAACGAATGAAGCTGTTGGTCGCACCGACGGACTTCATGATGTATATTTCCAGCCTGCGGCTGTAAACTGTCAATTTTATGGTATTGGAAATGATGAACAGCGATACGAGCAACAGCACGCCGATGACCCAGCCGCTGACCGTCAGCACCACGCGCCGGACACGTGTCAGCGTTTCGGCAAGGTCGCCGCTGTGACTGACGCTTTCCACGCCCGCCGTTTTCTCGATCTGCAACAGCGTCGCGTCGAACTTCTCCATATCCTTGAATGTCACGATATAGCTGTCCAGCAACGGATTGTTTTCCCCTTGAAGCTGCTCAAACAACTGCTCCGGCAGCGAATCCTGCAATTTGTTCAGCGACGCGTCCTTGGAAAGAAACTCCGCGCTGACCACGTTGGTGATGCCCTCCAGCTTGCCTTTCAACGCCGCCGTCTGCTCGGCGGTGTAATCCTCCTCCACAAAGGCGACGACCACGTTTTGCGCATACACCCAGTCAAACATGTGGTCGATGTTGAGGAAGGTCAGATACGCGCCGCCGGTCAGCAGCAGACAGGACACCAGCACGCCGATGGACGCCACCGCCATAAACCGATTTTGCCAAATGCTGCGGAAACCCTCGCGCAGCAGATATCGAAAACTACTCAGCCGCATGTTCGTCACCTCCGCTGATCCGGTCGGACACCACACGTCCGTCGCGGATCTCGATCACCCGCTGATGAAACCGGCGCACCAATTCATGTTCATGCGTCACCATCAGCACCGTTGTGCCGCGGCGGTTGATTTCGGTAAGCAGTTCCACGATCTCAAACGACAATTCGGGGTCGATGTTGCCCGTCGGTTCGTCGGCGACGATCATCGACGGATTGTTCACCAGTGCGCGCGCCAGACCGACCCGCTGCTGCTCACCGCCGGACAGCTCCGGCGGGAAACTGCGCGCCTTGTTCTGCAAGCCCACCAGCCCGAGGATGTACGGCACACGAGAACGGATCTCCCGCGCGGACGCGCCCGTCACCCGCATGGCAAACGCCACATTGTCGTACACGTTCATGTTGTTGATCAGGCGGAAATCCTGAAACACAATGCCCATCGTGCGGCGCAGATACGGGATTTCCCGCCGTTTGAGCTTGGAGAGCTGGTATTTCCCCACCGTCACCTCGCCCGCGGTGGGCACTTCCTCGCGCATGATCAGTTTGAGGAACGTGCTCTTGCCCGCACCGGAACTGCCGACAATAAACACAAATTCTCCCTTGTCAATGTGAATATTCACATCCTGCAGCGCTTTAATGCCGCTGTCATATGTCTTGTGCACACCTTTGAATTCGATCAAAGAATCACCTCCATGGGTAGTTGCGTCCGCCCATATCGTATCGCAAATATGCGGCGGACGCAAGAGGGGGAAAACTGGAAACCGCCGATGATGCAGAGCCGGCAACAGCAAATAGCCGCCGCTGAACACTCAGACGGCGGCTGGGATGTTTAATACTTCACGGGATTCGCCATCAGATACTTCTTGACCATCAACGCCACTTTGAACACGATCGCATCGTCGAACTCGCGCAGGTCGAGACCGGTCAGCCGCTTGATCTTTTCAAGACGGTACACCAGCGTGTTGCGGTGGACAAACAGCTTGCGGGACGTTTCGGACACGTTCAGATTGTTC
>CAJKXG010000130.1 GCA_905203795.1 uncultured Oscillospiraceae bacterium
CCCCCGCCAGCAGCCCGCCGGTGAGCTGTCTCCAAAGCGATCGCCATTGCATGGATACCATTCCCCGCTTTCTGTAGCATCGACATGGATAGTCGGGAATAGTTTGCCCGCACAAACGGCAAACTATGCAGCACAGGCGTTTGCAAGGCGCGTGTGCATGAGCGGATGTTTTTCTGCCGCTCTGCAACGGGACAGGAATCTCGCACATGCCCCGCCGCAGGCGTTGACAATTTGCGTATTTTGGATTACAATAGAATCTTCAAACAGATACTTACAGTTTTTTGATTGGTATTGGCAAAGGAGGAAACGCCCATGGCGTCAAAAGCCACGCCCAAAAGCGGTAAGATTCGCGGCTTTTTCAAGAAAAAGCCGGTGCGGATCACGATGAAAATATTGTCCGGCGTCGGCAAATGCCTGTTTACCATTTTGCTGGTCGGCACGCTCACGGTGAGCATTGTCGCCTGTGTGGCGGTGGTGTATGTCGTGACGAATTTCGACGGCAGCGAGGGGCTGCCCGATTTGGCGCAACTGTCTCTCAATGAAACTTCCATTATCTACACGCCCACTGCCGACGGCAGCGGCTGGCAGGAAAATCTGCGTCTGGAGGGGACGGACAGCATCTGGACGGATATCGAGGATATCCCGCTCAATATGCAAAACGCCGTCATCGCCATCGAGGACAAACGCTTCCGCGAACACTACGGCGTGGACTGGAAACGCACCATCGCCGCGTTTGCCAACCTGATCCTGCACACCAGCGAGACGGAATACGGCGGTTCGACCATCACGCAGCAGTTGATCAAAGTCGTGACGTCGGAAAACAGCCACAGCATCGAGCGCAAGATCACCGAGATCATGCGCGCCATCTATCTGGAACGCAACAGCGGCTACACAAAGGATGACATTCTCGAAGCGTACCTCAACGTGCTGCCGTTGTCCGGCAACATCAAGGGTGTGGGCGCGGCGGCCAACGCGTATTTCGGCAAGGATGTCAAGGATCTGAGCTTGGCAGAATGCGCTCTCATCGCCGGCATCACGCAGAATCCGTCCCGTTTCAACCCCTATACGCATCCGCAGAACATTCGGGCGCGTCAGCAAATCGTGCTGTACCAGATGTATGATCAGGGGTTGATCACGGAGGACGAGTATTTGCAGGCTGCCAATGAAGAATTGGTGTTCAAGAGCAATATCCGCCGCGTTGCCGTGCAGGATTATTATGTCGATCAGGTGATCGAGGATGTGGCGGCGGATCTGATGGAAAAATACGGCTATGCGTATGATACCGCCATCCACATGGTGTATTACGGCGGGCTGAAGATCTATTCCTATGAAAATCCCGCCATGCAGCAAAAGGTGGAGGCGATTTACGCTAACGAGGACAATTTCCCCGCACACAAGGAGGGTGACGACGAGGATCCGCAGGGCGCGATCTTCATCATCGATTACAACGGACGCGTGGTGGCGACGGCAGGCGGTCGCGGCGAAAAGACGGCGGATCGTGTGTATAACCGCTCCAGCAATCCGGATGCGGCGCGGCAGCCCGGTTCTTCGTTTAAGCCGATCGCTACGTATGCCCCGGCTGTCAGCATGAATCTGGTGCATTTCTCCTCGCTGGTGCCCAACGCCCCCATCACCCTGCCAAACGGCAAGCTGTGGCCGCCGAACTACCAGTCCTCTGTCGGCGACCGCGGCATGGTGACGCTGACGGTCGGACTGCAAAAATCGCTCAACACGGTGTCGGCGCAGCTGCTGCAAAAGCTCACGCCGCAGCGCAGCTATGATTTTCTTGTCAATATGCTCCAGTTTACCACGCTGGACAAACGGGATATCGACTACGCGCCGCTTGCGCTGGGCGGTCTGACCTATGGCGTGACCTGCCGCGAAATGGCGGCGGCGTATCAGATTTTCGGCAACGGCGGTCAGTATATCAAGCCTGTCACCTATGCGCGAGTGGTGCAAAACGAAAAAGAACTGCTCAAAACGCAGTATAAGCCGGTGCAGGTGCTGGACGTCAATTCCGCGTATATCATGAATTGTCTGATGCAGCGCGTCGTCACCAGAGGTACGGCGGCGAGCATCGCCGGAAGCTGGAAGGGCTGGGAAGTCTACGCCAAGACCGGTACGTCCGGCACCTCGCAGATTTCGGATACCGGCGACGTGTATTTTGCCGGCGGCACGACACAGTATGTGGCGGCGTCGTGGTTCGGCTATGACTATCACCAGGATCTGAACAGCCGCCAGACCAGATACGCGCGCGATCTGTGGAACAAGTGCATGGTTGCCATCCGCGACAACAATTACGGCCAGAAAACGTTTACACAGAAAGGCACAACGGTGGAGCGCAAGTTCTGTACCCAGACGGGGCAGCTTGTCGGGCCGGACAACACCTGCCCGAGCACGGATACCGGCGTGTATAAGCCGGATTTCCTGCCCGGCTATTGCGAGACGCACGTGGCAGGCGTCGGCAGTACCACGGAGGGCAACACCACCACCGGCAGCAGTACCACCACCGGCAGCACCACTGCCGGCAGTACGACGACGACGACCACCACCACGGCACCTCCCGCGGCTTAAAACAGGCGGCGGGCGAAAGGATGAAGGACGATGAAGCGGCTTAGATGGGGCAAACGGCTGGCGGCGCTGGGTGCGCTGTTGGTGCTGTTTGCGGCGGGCTTTTCGGCTTCGGCGGCGCTGCCGGGCTATGACCGTCAAGGGCGGCTGGCGCTGGTCGGCGAGCCGGAGGACGCGCATCCGCAGGTAGGATATTATGTGGATGGCAAGCTGCAAAGCTGGGATAGCCTGACGTGGGTGGACGGCGGTCGGAGCGGCAAGGCGATGCTGTTGGACGGCAGCGGCGGATATCTGGTGGTCGGGTACGACCAGCTCAAGCTGCCGAACTGGCAGGGCGCGGCGGACAGCGCCGACCCCGCCACCGCGCTCGGACAGCGGCTGTTTACCATCCGGCGCAGCGACAGCGCGTATCTCACTTTGTCGCCGTGGATGCAGGACGACACGCTGACCAAGGACGGCGGTTCGCTCAACGGCCTCTATATGAATTTCCGTTATAACAATACGGTGCTGCACATGTTCAATCCGGCAAAAGAGGACGCCTGTTTCGCGTTGCCGCAAAACGAGTGGCATCACGTGGCAGTCACCTCGGACGGATTGAAACTGTGCCTGTATATCGACGGCGTGCTGTGGCTGCAGGAGCAGCTTGTGATGACGGTGGCGGAGTTGCGCGCGCTGCAGTTTATGCTGGGCACCGGCGCGGCGGACGGTACGCCGCTGCACGCTATGCTGGACGATGCGGCGCTGTACGATCGTGCGATGACGGCAGAGCAGGTGAAGATGCTGGCGCATGACATTGATCCGCTGGCATCGGGGGCGACTGTCCCGACCGATCCGCCTGCGTATATCGCCACCCGTCCGGCGACGACCACCACGCCCCCGACCACGACTGCGCCGTCCGCTACCACGACTGCGCCTACGACGCAGCGGGCGGCGGGCAGCTACACGGTGTTCGGCATGAACCTGCCTGCGTGGACGCTATGGACGATCGGCGGGGTCGTTTTGGTGTATATTGTACTGTCGATTATACTGAGCGTATATGCGAAACGCAAAAAATAGCGTTGCAAGGAATGATCATGAGTATGAAAAGAGTATGGAGACGGTGTGCGGCGGCGCTCATGCTGATGCTGGCGCTGGCGATATCGGCGAGCGCCGTCACGGATGAAGTGACCTACGAACTGACGCGGGACGGCAGCCGCGTGTCGCTGGAGCGAACGACGGCGGACACGGCGTTTTGGGAAGCGCCGTCGCTCAGCGCCGGACAGACGCGCACCGGCGGTCGGCTGACGCTGCACAACAACACCGACCGCACGGCTGTCTTTACGCTGCGGGAGATCGAACTGCCATACGATTTGGAGGAGGCGCTGCGCTATCTCGACGCGGTGAATGTGGTCATCAAGGACGCGGAGAGCGGCGCGGTGTACTACAGCGGTCGGTATAGCCACATCGCGGATAATCGCGCGCCCGAGGTGCGATTGGAAGTGCCGGCGGGCGGATCGCATACGCTGGAGATGGCCATCAGTTGTGCGTATGCGTACAAAAGCAATGTGCCCGCTTCGCGGTCGATCGTGTGGACGTTCGGCGCGGAGCTGCAGTCGGCGTCGCCCTCGAAGACGACAAAGGCGGGTGCGGACGACGCGCCGCCCACGTGGTCGGAGTTGTTCTGGCTGTATGTCGTGCTGGTCGTGGGGATTCTGCTGCTGCTCGGCGTGATCGCGTGGCTGTTGCACAAGCTGCGCGAACTGGATCGGCACAAAAAGAAATGAAAAAAGGGCACGCATTGACGCGTGCACTTTCGTGTAGGCTTACATGTGTGTCAGCATATCCAGCAAAATGCGGCAGGACAACGCGGCAGCGCGCCGTTCAAACTCGTCGAAGCTGACGGTCGCCTGCTGTTCCGCGAGATCGGAGATCGCGCGCACGATGGCAAACGGCACGCGG
>CAJKXG010000131.1 GCA_905203795.1 uncultured Oscillospiraceae bacterium
TCCGCGCGGTTTTCGGGATCCAGCTCCATCATGCGTTCGATCGGCGTCACATAATACTCGTTGGCATAGCCGCCCTCGCTGACTTCGGTATAGCCCTGCGCCACTTCCATCACGTCGCCGCGAATGGTCCAGCGCGTCCCCTTCAGCATGTAATCCGCCATCAACTGCAACTGATCTTTGCCAAGCGCAAACTTCGTATCACGCAGGATGTACATCCAGAACGACATATCGCGGAACAGTGCCATCCCGTAGCCGTTGTTGAAAAACAGCTCGCCGTGTCCGTGGAAGCTGTAATCGACCTGCACCGCCTCCTGCGACTCCGCGCCGGTCTGAATCAACAGTTTGGTGGTCAGACAGGTGTTGACCACCTTGCCGAACTGCGCTTCATCCCGCGTGATCAACGCCCGATACAGCGCGTTCTGCGTATACCAAAGCTGGTTTTGCCCGGGACCGGTCGCGCCCTCTTTTTGCAGCTTGCGGGTAATCACACCGAGCGCCTCCGCCGACAATTCATCCCGCAAAAACAGCCCGATGCGACCGAAGCGCAGTTGCACGCCGATATCCCGCTCCCACCAGTTGACCGACCACGGACCTTCAAAGTTGGGGTTGTCGGGGCAGGAACGGATCGTCGCCCAGTGCCGCAGCGCCTGTTCCACGCCGTTCAGCATCGCGGCGCTGTGATACCCGGGATGATCCGGCTTCTGATACGCGATTGCCATCGCCTGCATCCGATCCAGCGCCAGATAGGGACCCCAGTTGACGCCGTTGGCGGCGGAATCGGTCGAAAGATAGTCCACATCCTTCCAACTGCCGTCCGCCTGCTGCGTGTTCAGGTAATCCATCGCCTTGGAGACATAACAGATCTCCACCTTTGCGCCGTCGCCGACGGTATCCAATGTCAGAAAATACGCGATCAAACGCTGTGTAATGATGTCCATATCGTCCTCCTGTTGTTCCGCCGCCTGCACCGTTGCCGGCAGCAATATGACCGCCGCCATGCAGATCGACAACAGCCGTTTGCCCAGTTTTCGCAGCATCCCGCCGCCTCCTTTACGCTTCCAGCCAGCTCCGCAGCGTCGCCGCGGTTGCCGGCAAGCTCTCCAATCGTCCGTCGTGCATGAATTCCAGCAGCAAGCCGTAAGTTTGACCTGTCTGCCGGAAAACGGCGAGGTAATCCCGCCAATCCGCCGTCCCGTCCGCCAGCGGGTAGGTTCGCTTGCTGTCCCAGTGGAACACGTGCAGGTTCACGGTGTCCGCCGCCAGCGCCGCCGCGGCTTCGCAGTTGTACGCGTGGTCGCGGAACTGATTGGGCTGCCAATACATGCGCAGCCGCGGATGTCCCACCGCACGCACAAAATCCACCGCCGAATGATAGTCATCGGTCAAGGTGCCGCCGTGGCATTCCAGCGTGATCGTGATCCCGTATGCCTCCGCCATCGCCGCCATCACCTTGGCTTCCGCCGTCAACGCGGCGCGGCGTTCGGGCGGCGTATCCGCCGAGCCTTCCGTGCCGCACCACACCCGCACGACCGGTGCGCCCAGCTTCTTCGCCGTTTGCAGTGTCGTGTCAAACGCCGTCTTCACATCCGCGTTCGTGCCGATGCGGTAATACGATCCATACGCCGCGACGCACAAACCCGCTTCCCGCGTCAGCCGCCCGACCCGCTCCGCCGTGGCAAAATCGCCGCACGGCACATGCACGTCGCCGCCCCATTCGATCCCGCCGAGTTCTGCGGCACAGACGGCGGCGATGATGGTTTCGGGCGATTCCTGACGGAACGAAACGGATACCAAACCTGTTGTGAACATAGCTACGCTTCCTTTCTTTGCGAGAACGTCACGAATCGGAAAGAAACTCCTTTTTCGGCTCAAGCCATCGTCGCCAGCATCGACTCGGTGACTTCGTACCGCACATCGCCGCTACCGAGCAGCCGCTCGCATTCCTCCAGCATATACACCGACAGCCGCTGCACTTCCGTGCCGATGCTGCCCGCAATGTGCGGGGTGAGCACCACGTTCGGCAGGGTGAAGAACCGGCTTCCCTCCAGCGGCGGTTCGGGATCGGTGACATCCAGTACGGCGGTCAAATCGGGGCGCTGCTCCAACACACGGCACAGATCGTCCTCCACCACCTGCGCACCGCGTCCGGTGTTGAGGAAGGTCGCGCCGTATTTCATCTTTTCAAACAGCGCGCCGTTCAGCATTCCCACCGTCTGCGCGTTGTTGGCAAGGTGGTTGGACACCGTCTGGCACTCGCTGAACAGCCGTTCCAGCGTAGTCTTCTCCACGCCCAGCGCCGCCGCCGTTTCGTCCGGCAGGAAGGGGTCATACACCAGCACCTGCACATGATGCCGCTTGAGCAGCTCGATGACCAGCTTGCCGATCATGCCCGCGCCGATGATGCCCACCTTGCAGTTGTAGTTGCCCGGATACGCGTTTTTGATGCGGTCAAGCCCGTCGCGGTCGCCGCGGCTGAATTTTTCCGTGGTGCGGAAGAATCCCTTATTCGCCAGCAAAATCTGCGCCAGCGTAAATTCCGCGACCGGCACGGCGTTCGCCGCCCACGCGCTGAACACCCGCACACCGCTCGCCAAAAACGGGCGTGCAAAGCCCTGCACCGAGCCCGCCGCGTAAAACACCGCTTCCAGCTTCGGAAAATAGGTGGCGATCTCCTGCGCGTTCAGCCCCTCAAAGCCCCATGTGCCGAACAAAAACCGCACTTCCTCCGTAGCCGCCGTGCCGAGATCCGCCTTGCCGTACACCCGCTCGGTGTCCAACCCCGCCTTCTCGCCGAGCGCTTGCACCACGTCGTCGGGATACACCAGATGAATGGTGTTCGCATTGCCCCAAAACATGCTTTTCATGTGTGACCGTCCTTTCCGTTTTGTCGCTGCCGATACGCCGCCCACACCGTTTCAAACCACCGATTCGGCTCGGGCAGCGCCCGTATATCTTCCATCCGCGAACAAAAACCGTCCGCGTCCGACTCCGTAATCACCTTGCGCATATCCGGCTTTTCCGGCTCTTCTTCCGTCAGCGCCGAACCGTGACTGCCCTGTGTCTGCGCCGACAGTCGCATCGCCGATAAAACCGCTTGCTGCGTCACCAGCATATCGTGATTTTTGAGCAGGGTCGGCAGTTGCCGCGGAGAGGAAACGCTATGCGTTTCCCAATATCGCGCCAAACACCGCGCGATCTCCGCCTGCAACGCCGCCATCTGCTCTTCCCGCCGGACATGAGCGGCGCACGCGCTCATCCGACTTTGAAAATACGCTCTTTCCCCCGATAAATCCACTGTTTCCTTTTCCTGCACGCTCCGCCTGAATTGTTGCAAGCAAGCTGCCGCACACGTCTCCAACGTGACGCGTGTCTCGGCAAAACAGGTACGCTCGCCGCCGCTTTCCGCAATGTGACGAGCGGCGCGCATCGACCCCACCTGCGTGGCATTGAGGGCACTGCCCCCCGGTCGATACCACCCAAACGTGCCCGCCGCTTCCCCTGCGACGTACAAGCCCGCCACCGACGATTGCCAGTCAGCATCTATCGCGATGCCGCCGTTGTGGTGTTGTGCGCAAACACCGATCTCCAGCGGCTGCGTTGTCAAATCAATTCCATGAGCACGGTACAAGTCGATCGCCTGCGGGTTGAGCCGCCGCAGCCGTTCGATCGGCGTGGGCACCAGCGCGTCGGATTGCTCCAGATATCGCCGCGCCTCGTCGCCGAGCGCGCCGAACCCCTGCTCCAACCCGCGCGGGTCGGTGCGAAAATCCAGAAACACCCGCCGCCCACGCAGCACCGTTTCCTCCCACACCAGCACATCAATGCGCGAGGACGCCTCCGCCTTGGCCGCGTCAAACGGCCACTGATAGCCTTTCAAAAAGGCGCGGTTCAGCCAGTCGGACGGCGAATCGAAATGTGCCGTCAAAAACTCGCGTTCCACACCGTCGTCGTCCACCGATATATATCGCGGAAGCGCCTGCTGATAGCTGCCGGACACGTTCCATCGAAACCCCAGCGACGCCAGCCCGTACTGCCATTCCTGCAAGTTTGCGCCCGCCGCACCGATCTCCAGCGCCATCCCGCTCATGCCTGTCTGGTTTTCGGGATACACGCTGTCCCGATAACAGATCGCGGGACCGCCCGTCGCCAAAATCACCTGCCATGCGCTGATCACGGTCAAACCGTAAGCGGGATCGTTTTCCCGCGCGGTGTCCAGACACAGCAGCCCGCAGATGCGCCCGTCCTGCGTCAACAGACGAAAGGCGAGCAAATGATCCAGCACCGGCACACCCTTGCTCCGCACCGCGTGCTCCAAACGCTCGGTCATGTACCGACTGGTCAGCGGTCCGGCGCTGGTCGCACGGCAGCGCGGGTCGTGGTCGGTCTTGTAGCCGACAAATTCCCCGTACTCATTGGTCGGGAACGGCACGCCGAGCGACGCCAGCTTCATAAACGACTGCACCGAACCG
>CAJKXG010000132.1 GCA_905203795.1 uncultured Oscillospiraceae bacterium
ATAAACGCGATCAGCTTAGCTTTGGTTTCCTCCGGCGTGACCACATCGGTCACATAGCCGTTCGCAGCCGCTTCCAGCGGCGAGCAGGCCGTCTCGGCATATTCCGCCGCCAGCGCGGGACGATCCGCCGCCGGATTCTTCATCTGTGCCAACCGATCCTTCCAGAAAATGTGGATCGCCGTTTCGGGCGCGAGCGGCGAGATCACCGCTGTCGGCCATGCCAGCACCACATCCGCACCGGAGGATTTGCCCGCCAGCGCAATATACACGGGACCGTAGGCTTTGCCCGCTACGACCGTCAGCTTCGGCACGGTGGCTTCCGCGTAGATCTGGGACAAACGGGTCGCCGCTTGCAGCGAAGCAAAGCCCGCCGCATCCACGACCGTCACTACCGGAATCGAATAACTGTCACACAGCCGCACAAAACGTCCGCTGCGCGCACATTGACAGTCGCACAGCTTATCGCCCGCGAGCGTCACAATGCCGCACACCGTGCCGCCGATGCGTGCAAACGCCGTCGTTTCGGACAACAGAATCCTTGTATCGGTGTCCGCCAGCATCGCCGCCGCACCGCTCGCGTCCGTGGCGACTGCCCCCGCCACACCGTCATACTCAAAGTACCGCGGTGCATCCATATTGTTGGACGGGAGGCAAGCGATCAGATCGCAAACCTTGTCAATAGCAGCGGCAGTATCCGCCACTTCGATATCGGCGGACTGGTTATCATCGCCGACGTTCATATAAAAATCCGCACCCTCTACGGCGATGGTGACATCCGCCGCCGAAGCGAGCATGGCACAGGAAGCCACACACGGACCGTTGATGACGGCGATCTGAGGCACCACGCCGGACAGCTCATTGCTGCGACGAAGCAACTCCGCGATGGCGTCCATCGCGTCCACGCCCTCGTTCAGCTTCGCGCCGTCGCTGTCGAAAACACCGACGACGGGCGCGCCGTTCTGTGCCGCCAGCTCATACACCTTGGCGATCTTCGCCGCCTGCGCTTTGCCGATCGCACCGCAGCATACGTCGCGATCCTGCGCAAAGGCATACACCGGAAATCCTTCTATTGTGCCATATCCGGCCACCGCTTCCGCCGCGTGGTCGCCGTCCCGCGCCAGTCTGTCAATTTCGGTAAACGTACCGGCATCGAACAGTTCGGTCAACAAGCGCCGCGCCGGAGAGGACGCCAGTTGTGCCACCGCGTCCGTCAGCTTCTGCATATTCATCTGAAGACCAAATCCTTTCCTGAGTTCTGCCAGACGGAAACCGACCGAAGCCGCCCGCATCCGGCAGTGTAAGCGCCGCCCGCATCGAGCCGCACCCACATATAGAAATTAGTACCAGTATAGCATTTTTCAAGAAAAATGGCAACCGCTTTTTCCACAAGAACCGGCACACAGGGTGAAAAAATCCCGAATGCGACCAGCGCAATCCTTGTCCAATTTGACGAATTCGCGCCAGGAAGGCAGCTTTTCCGCAAGCGAAGCCGTCACTTCGGCAAACACCGCCCCCTGTTGCAGTCCCGTATTCAGCACGGCGCGCAGCAGACCGTCCTCCTGCCCGGCGTCCTCTGCTTCCACAAGCAGCAGGCGCAGACGATCCTCCTGCCGCACATAGGCCGCGCGACCCGCCGGACGATTGCCGTCAAGCAGCATCATCCCTTCTGCTTGCGCATTGCCGCAATCCGCCCGCAGTGTCTCCAATACGCCGTCAGCGGCGGGAAGAATGTGGATCATGCGGCACCCTCCCGTTTTTGATATAAGCGGCGGCAATCTTCTGCGTCACACCGGTCGCCTGTACCAGCGTGCGCACCTCCTTGGGGTCGAGATACCGCCATTTGCCCGGTTGCAGCATGCCCAGCTTGACACCGCCGATCGCCACACGGCGCAGGCGGATGACTTCCAGCCCCATCTGCTCGCACATGCGGCGAATCTGCCGATTGCGCCCCTCATACAGCACGATTTCGAGCACCGTGCGTCCCTCTTCCTCCGTGATCACAATGGCGTCCGCCGGTGCGGTTTTCCGCCCGTCCAGCACGATCCCCTCGTGGAAGGCGTTCAACTGCTCGTCCGACACGCTTTCGCGCACCGTCACACGATAATTCTTCGGCACATGCGTGGAAGGATGCATGATGGCGTTGGCGAAATCGCCATCGTTGGTCATCAGCAACATGCCCTCGGAATCGCGATCCAATCGACCGACGGGATAGACCCGCACGCCCAAGCCCTTGACCAGTTCCGCCACACATTTACGCCCCATCTCGTCCTGCATGGTGGTCACAAACCCGCGCGGCTTGTTCAGCAGGATATAGGTCGGTTCTTCCGCTTTGGCGAGCCGCTTGCCCGCGACCAAAATCACATCGCGGCGCGGGTCGGCCTTATCGCCTATGTGCGCCACCCGCCCGTTGACCTTCACTTTTCCCTGTTCGATCAGTTCTTCCGCTTTGCGGCGCGACGCAATGCCGCGCTCCGCCAGCAATTTTTGCAATCTGGTTTCCGCCATAACAATTCTTTCCTCATTTACACATTAAAACTATCCAAACAACGCCATCCACAGCGCCGTCCATGCCCGCCGCCATCGTTCGCCGTATCCCGCGACCGGACGCGCCTCCACCGCGTATGCCGTTTTGATCGGCACACGGCACACGACCTGCCCGTCCAGCGACCAGCAGATCTCCCCCACCGTCTCACCTGCGAGCAGCGGCGCCAGCAAAAAACGCGGCAGTTCCACCGTCGTTTGCAATTGCTTTTCCGCCGGCAGGGTCAACGCTTCCGGCTGTTTTGCCGTCAAGCCTATGTGCGGCGATACGCCGCCCGCCACAGGCAGCGACGGCAGCTCCGGCAATTCCGGTGTGACCGACTGCCACTTCGGAAATGCGTATTCGTACAACGCCATGTGGTCGTTCCAATAATCGCCGCCGTTCAGCGTCACCACGATCAGCGTCACGCCGTTTCGCCGCGCCGCCGACACCAGACAACGACCGGATTTTTTCGTAAATCCCGTTTTCATGCCGATCGCATCGGCATACAGCGACAGCAATCGGTTGTGGTTGGCAATGGTCACCGTCCGCTTGGGATTGCCCATCTGAATAGTCGCCGTCTTGCTGGCGCAGATCGCCGCCAGCGTCGGGTTGCGCAGCACTTCCGCTCCCAGGAGCGCCATATCGTACGCACAAGCGGCGTGTCCTTCGGCATCTAAGCCGGAGGGGGTGACAAAACAGGAATGGGTCATGCCGATTGCCGCCGCCCGCCGATTCATCCGCTCGGCAAATTTTTCCAGCGAACCGTCCACTGCCAGCGCAATCGTGTTGGCGGCGTCGTTGCCGGAGGACAACAGCAGCCCCGTAATCAAATCGCGCATGGAAATACGGTCGCCCGCCCGCAGACCGAGCGCCGACCCCTCGACCGCCACCGCTTCCGCCGTCACGGTGATATCACGCGACAGATCACCGCTTTCCGCCGCGAGCAGTGCCGTCATCAGCTTGGTCGTGCTCGCCATCGGGCGCGGCGTATACGCGTCCTTCTCATAAACCACCGTACCGGTGGTCGGCTCATACACCACCGCCGACAACGATGACAACCCGGGCGCTGCCGCACAGGGCAGATTTCCCGCGCCGCACATCAAGAGTGCCGCCGTCATCACGACCGCCAACCATTTGCGCACCATCCTCACCACTCCGTTTCCGCGCTATACCTTCAACGTATGCGCGGCGGCGCGGGGGTATGTCTGGGTGCTTATTTTTCGGCTTTTTCCTCGCGTTTTTTCGTCAGCATGTCGCTGATGGTGTTCACCAGATCCGGCACCTTGCTGATGACGGAATCGGTGGTATCCGGCTTGGACACCAGCGGTAGAATATTCACCTGTCCGTCGGCGATGGAAATAAACGCGATGGGCGTCACGGTGATTCCCGCACCGCTGCCGCCGCCGAACAGACCGGCGTTCGCCGTCTTGGACGGCAGATCCGACCCGCCGCCCGCAAAGCCATACGTCACTTTGGATACGGGGATCAGCGTCACGCCGCCCTCGCGGATCGGGGTGCCCACGACCGTATCCACATCCACCATTTCCTTGATCTTGTCCATCGACACACCGAGCAGACTCTGCACACTCTTTTCCATTTCGTTTATCCGTCCTTTCGTTCACCCGACACGGCGGTCGGATTCTCTTTTGATAGTTTGACCGCTGTTTGCGGCTGTCATACCGTCCTGTTTGGTAAAAAGCAGAAACGCCGTCAATGTGCGCAGCGCCACCCACAACAGCCGCAGGGGCAGCATATGGGCGTGCAGCCGCACCCGCGCCTGACTGCTTTCCCGCAGAAAGTTCGGGCGTACCTGCACCTGCCGCCGCCGCACCCGCAGCAGCGTTTCCAGCACCGTCTGCGCCGGATACACCACGCCGCACAGCTTGCCGTAGGTCAGCGCGATATCGGCGGCTTCCTCCCCGCCGACTTCCAGCAGCAGCTCC
>CAJKXG010000133.1 GCA_905203795.1 uncultured Oscillospiraceae bacterium
CGTCGGATATCCTGCGGCGGTCAGCACGCTTTGTATCATGCGTGCCGTCGAGCCTTTGCCGTTCGTGCCCGCCACATGCACCACCCGCAGCCGACGATGCGGATCGCCGAGCAGCGCCATCGCCCGCTCCATACGGTCGAGTCCCGGGCGGATACCGTTGTTCTTTGCCCGCTCCCAATACGCCATAGCGGTTTCCCATGTCCACATGCTCCCTATCTCCCTTGCAAAAACTCCGCCGACCCGAAGATCGGCGGAGTTTGTTGGTTATCCATCGTTTCGAGGATTGTTGAACAGGTCGTTGAGAGAAATCGACTTCGGCGGCGTCTCCGTCATAGTTCCGTCCGCGTCGTCTTCCGCCGTCTCGGCAACATCCGCCGTTTCGTCGGCAATATTCACCGTCTCATCGGCAGTCGCGTCAGTTGCCGCAGGTGCAGCCGCTTCCGTCTCGTCTGTCGGCAGCTCCTCCTCATCCGCATCCTCATCGGACGGACGGCGCACGATAAACAGAATCACCAGTACGATCGCCGCCACCAGCAGCAGCCCGCCGACACTCATCAGCCCGATCGCCAGCGTTTTCGGAAACACCGAAACCTTCTGCGTCACCCCTTCTTCCGGCTGGGTGGTCGTTGTGTCACCCTCGTTCGCGGCGGTGGTCGTCGTTTCGGGCACAGACGTGGTCGTAAACACCGGCTCGCTGCCGGTCGTGCGATTGGAGGAAGTCGGCGGCACAGTCGTCACCGTCGTGGGCACAGTCGCCGACGTGGTCGTGGGCGCGGCAGTCGGCGGGAGCGTCGATATCGGCGAGAAGGAGATGCTCGTCTCACTGCCGGCATACGTCAGTGTGCCGTTTTGGTAATCCGCCATTTGGCAGACCACCACCGACGGCGTCACCGCCACCGGCAGCCGCACCTGTCCGTCCTGATCCGTTATATTGTTGATATACCGATTGCCGTCCACCAAAAACTCCAGCGACACGCCCACCACGGGATCGCCGTTGCTGTCCCGCACCTGCGCCAACACCGTGTTGCTGTTGGGCATCGACAGCGTGATCGTCGTTTGCAGGACGGGCACGATCGGCTCGGTCCCCGTCGGATCGGTTTCCGTCGTGGTCGTCTCGGTCGTCTCGGTCGTCACAGTCGTTGCGGTCGGGTCGGTCGTCTCGCTCGGCTCGGTGGAGACGGTCGTTTCCGTCGAATCCGTCAGCGTGGTGGTGGTCGTATCGTCCGTCTCCGCCAGCACCGTCATGCCCATCGCCAGCATACACACGCAAACCAGCAGCCAGAGCACCTGTTTCATCTGTTTTTTCATGGATATCTTCCGTCCTTTCTGATAGGCGGCAACCGTTCATCGGCCGCCGAGGAAAAGAAACCGTGTCACCTTCGTTTTACGCAGCAGCACCGTCAAAATCACCGACAAAACCGCCACGATCGGCGTGGCGAGCAGCGGGGTCAGGATCGCCGGCAGGATGCGCAGCAGCGGCGTCAGCAGCACCACAAACAATTGGTGCGTCAGATACACGCCAAACGACAGCTCCGCCACCGGCGCACACCACGACGAAGCGGTCTCCGAAGTGGTGCGCATCCACAGGAACACACAAATCGACTGCCCGACTACATTGGGCATAAAATACTGATAAAACACCGCATTGAGTTCGCCGGCGCTTCTCGTCATCAGATAGGTCGCCGCCGTCGTGATCAGCGTGCACACCACCGCGCCCGTGATCAACAGCGGACGGCTCGGCACGCGTTCGGTCGTCGCCAGCACCCAGCCGAGCAGCACATACCCGAGATAACCGCCGAGGAAATCCAGATTGCCGTACACAGGCAGCGCCAACTGCGGGAACAACCCGCCCGCGGCACGCATCAGCGAACTGTAGATCAGCCACAGCGCCACCCCGTACACGATCAGCTTACGCGGCGCGTGCTTGACGATCAGCCGCAAAAACGGCAGCACCAGATAGATCGCGAGCAAGGCGTATAAGTACCACAAATGCACCTCGATCGGCTTGCTGAACAGCGACGACAGCGCCTGTGTGAGCACAAAATCCTCATGCAACATCCCCTGCCACGCAAAGCGCAGCACGCCGTAGATCACCGTCCACACCGCCAGCGGCACTGCCACCGGCACCATGCGCCGCTTGAGGATGTCCCGCAGCGACAGCGCGCGGTCGTCTCCCAGCAGCAGCGCGCCGGTCAGCATCAGATATACCGGCACGGCAAAGCGGGAAGCCGCGTCCAGCAGGTTGGTCAGATGCCAAGTAAAGCCGTCCGCCGCCAGCTCCGTCACGGTTCCGGCGCACACATGCACAAGCACCACGCCGATCATTGCCAGAATGCGCAGGCGGTCGTAATAGGCCACCCGCCCGTTTGGTTTTGTCGCCATACTGTTCGCAGTCCCCATTTCTAAAAGGCAATCGAGATATACACATCTATTATAGAAAATCTCGCGTTTAATTGCAATTCCAAAGAACGGGTAATTTTGAACAATCTTGCGGTCGTTTTTCATGGATTCCATATGGAATATGCCCGCTTTTTCTCGCCATTTTTCCGAGATACATGACATCATCCGTGCGATTTTGCCTGTTTCCGCAAAGAATCCGCAAAAACGCCCTTGTCTTTCGGAGCACATTGGCGTATACTGTCTGTGGCATTTTACCAATCTTTGAAAATCGCCGATTTTCGCCGATGTTTTGCGTATTTTCACGCGAAAACGCGCAAAATACGCAAAAGGTTACAAAATTTTAACTTTTCTTTTTGGCCGCTATGCGCTATAATAGTATCCTGCAATTTCACCTGTTGATCATTTGCTCGTAAATCCATCATTTTGAGGAGACGTCTTAATATGGCAAGTAATCCGAAACACAGTAAGAAAAAAGTGAAAAAACGCCGCAGTAAGCTGCTGATCTTCTTTGTGGCGCTGCTGTCCGTTTTCGGCGTTTTGTTGGTCGGCGTCGGTACATTGCTATGGCAATTCCGCTATCAATATGTCCCGCTGGATCATTTCACCGACAGCGATCTCGGCATCGACAGCAGCAACGCCTCGCTGAACAAAGAAATCACCAACATCGCCCTGTTCGGCATCGACACCCGCAACCGCAACTCCCTTTACGGCAACTCCGATTCCATCATGATCATCAGCATCGACCCAGTCCACAACAAGGTGAAGATCACCTCCATCATGCGGGACACGCTGGTATATTCGGATAAATACGGCTATTGCAAGATCAATTCCCTTTATCCCAAGGGCGTGGATGCGTCGCTGCGGACGTTGAATCAGTTGTTCAACATGAATATCCGCCACTATGCGACGGTCAATTTCGCCGGCATGGCGGAGATCATCGACGTCATGGGCGGCATTGAAGTCGACGTGACCGAGGCGGAGCGCAACGACGCGAATGTGCATATTAAATACACGTCGAAGGACATGGGCACGCCGTGCGATTATATCAAAAAAGCGGGTCTGCAAACGCTCAACGGCATTCAGGCGGTGTGTTACGCCCGTATCCGGCACGTATCCACCAGCGACGGCGTGCGGGACGACTTCGGTCGCACCGACCGGCAGCGGTACGTGATGGAGCAGCTTTTCAACAAGGTCATGACCATGGAGAAATCCAAATACCCCGCGCTGATCAAAACGCTGCTGCCGTATATGGAGACCTCGCTCGGCTACAGCGACATCATCAGTCTGGCGGGTATTCTGGCGGGCGACGTCAAATTTGAGCAGACGCGCATCCCGATGCACGAGTATCTGATAAGCGGCGACTACCGCCAAGCCACCGGCTCGTCCACCGTATACTACAACTTCGGCTACGCCTCCAAGATCCCGGGCCGCAAAAATTTCATGAACGAGCCGGAGACCTGGGAGATCCTGGGCCGGCTGAACCAGATATTCTGCCGGAAGCGTATATCGAAGCCAACGGCGTGGACAAGACCGACTGGGTAAACCTATAAATCGAGCCTTTCACGAGGGTGTGACCACCCTCGTGATTTTTTGTCCCGCCGCGATTTGACAAGCCGGAACCGCTGTGTTACAATGCTGTTACTGACAGGCATTTCCATGTATGCACCCGCCCCCGCTGCTTATCCTATTTTTGAAAGGACGGCGACGGCTATGCATCACATGGAGCACGACGAGGAAAACCGACTGTGGCAGGCGTTTGTAAGAACCGGACGGGTGGAGGATTATCTGCGCTGCCGCGGTGTGGACATCTACCATATGACCGACGCGAAGGAGTCACCGACGCATGAAACTGATCACCGACGCGCTGATCCTGCGGGAAACCAACGTGGGGGAAGCGGATCGATTCATCACCGCTTTGACGCGTGAACAGGGGGTTTTGCGCGCGGCGGCACGCGGCGTACGGCGGGGCAAAAGCCGCAACGCCGCCGCCACGGGCATGCTTGCCCATTCCCGCCTGACTTTGGTGGAAGGACGCAGCGGCTTCGTCGTCACG
>CAJKXG010000134.1 GCA_905203795.1 uncultured Oscillospiraceae bacterium
TGCCCGCTTGCAAAATGAAGGATTCCTGTTTAAAAAGCAATTGATGAACAGCGACGGTGTGGAAAAAGACTGCGTGGTCATGACGCAGCCCGCCTATCCCGATCAAGTCGCCTACGGCAGCACCATCACGGTGTTTGTCAGCAACGGTTCCGAGCCGGTCGAGCCGGAAAAAGTGCCGAATGTGGAGCAGATGACGCTGGCGTCGGCGACGCAGGCGCTCAATAACAAAGGCTTTGTCGTGGGCGAAGTGACCTATCAAAATCACGATTCTCTGCCCAAAGACAGCGTGGTCGGTCAGACACCGGCGGCCGATACCGATCTGGAAGCGGGCGGGACGGTCAATCTGGTGCTCAGCAGCGGATATCGGGATGTGAAAAATCTGATGCTGCCGTTGCCGGATACCACCACGACGATCGACTTGCAGGTGTATATCGACGGTCGGTTGCAGGATAACACCAAGCCGCAGTATTCGACCGAGCTGAAGGGGCTGCTGCCCAGCGCGATCTCGTCCAAGGCGCTGTTCTTCACGTTTGTGGAGCAGAAGGATACCTACAACGTGACCTTCCAGATCGCCGCCAGCGGCAGCAACAACTATCAGATCTACGCCAGCTATACGCTGAACGGTCTGACCGGCACGTGTGTGATGAACGATCAACGACCGTTCCAGGATCCGAACGCGGTGACGACGACCACTACGACCGAGCCGACGACGACAACGCCGCCGACCGAACCGGACGAACCCGATCCTTTCGAGCCGGCGTTATGAAGAAACAGGGATTGGTGCTGTCTTGCGTGGGCGGCGCCTATACGGTGGAAACAGACGACGGCGTGTATACCTGCCGCGCGCGGGGGGCATTCCGCAAGGAGGGCGTCACGCCGCTGGCGGGCGACCACGTGACTGTGTCGGCGCAGGACGCGGACAGCGGTGTGCTGGAGGAGATTCTGCCGCGCCGCAATTGTTTGGTGCGTCCGCCTGTCGCCAATCTGGACTGTTTGGTGCTGGTGGCGGCGACTGCCGACCCCGCGCCGAACACGCTTGTGATGGATAAAATGATCGCCATCGCGGAGTTGAACGATATCTGCCCGATCATCGTCATCAACAAATCCGATTTGGAGGACGCGTCCCCGTGGCGCGATATCTACGAGAAAAGCGGCTTCGAGGTGTTTGTGGTGTCAGCCAATCAGCCGGACAGCGTGGCGCCGCTGTGCCGCCGCTTGGCGGGACAGGTCAGCGTGTTCACCGGCAACTCCGGCGTGGGCAAATCCAGCCTGCTGAATGTCATCGAGCCGCGCCTGTCGCTGCAAACCGGCGAGATCAGCCGTTCGCTTGGCCGCGGGCGGCACACGACGCGGGCGACCACGCTGTTTCGTCTGGAAAGCGGCGGCTATCTGGTGGATACCCCGGGGGTTTCGTCGCTGGAGCTGGAACGCACCCAGCGCATTCGCAAGGAACAGCTCCCGTTTTGTTTCCGCGAATTGGAACCGTATTTCGGGCGCTGCCGGTTCACCTCCTGCGTCCATGTCAAGGAAGCGGGCTGCGCTGTCCGCGCGGCGGTGGAGGCAGGGGACATCGCCCGTTCGCGCTACGAGAGTTATACCGCCATTTACGCGGAAATCAAGGATTTCAAAGATTGGGAGTAACCGATCGCACCGTCCGGCATATGCTGATAGTAAGGCAGGGGAAAGCCCCCACCGCTATCAGCAGGAAAGGACGGTGCTTTTTTATGACACGGCGGAGAAACACAGGTTTCGGCTGCGGCTTTACGTGCGCGGCGTTTGGCGCGGGTTTGCTGGCGGCGACGATCTGTCCCACAGAACTGCTGCTGGTGCTGGCGGCGGTGGCGCTTGTCGTGCTGGGGTGCACACGGTGCAAGAGCAGATGAAAGGGGATGCGAGAGTATGAGAATCGTTGTGGTCAAAAGTCCGCGGGTGTTCCGCGGTATCCTGCGGTGCATGTTCGGCATCAAAAAGGACAGCTACATAGAATAACGCATAGCCCCCTATAGCGAATTTTGTTCGCGATAGGGGGTTTTTACTATTATGATATCAATTTTTAAAAAATTATGGATATTATATTGACAAAATATCTTGTGCGTGTTACAATATGAATGGATGGTAATGGCAAAAACAGTTGTTTTTACACGACAGAAAGGGCGGTTGTATGAAGATGGCAAAAAGGATGATCGGTCTGCTGGTTTGTGTGTCAGCGGTGATAGGGATGTCCATTCACGCGGCGGCGATATCTCCATCGCGCATGTTTCGTTTGGGCGACGTCAACTGGGATGATAAAGTCGATTCGGCAGATGCGCGCTGTATTTTGAAGCATGCTGTGAGCAAAGAAGAAATTCAAGATGAATGGTCGCTCTGGCTGGCAGATGCCGATCAAAACGGCACGGTTGATTCCTCTGACGCGCAGAAGATTTTGCAATTTACCGTGGGCAAGCTGCCCTCTTATACCAAAGTAGGACGCTATTATCAGCCCGGTGACGATGGAAAATGGTATCCTCGCCCGTAACAGTGTCACAGATATAGAAACGCCCCACGGCAACTGCGGCTGCCGTGGGGCGTTTGCGTCTGTCAGGTTTTATTCTTCGTCGCTCTTGTATTGTTCGATGACCTTTTGTGCCACATTGGCGGGCGCTTCCTCATACCGCTCAAATGCCGTCTCAAAGCTGCCGCGTCCCTGCGTCATCGACCGCAGTACGGTGGTGAAATCCGCCATTTCCGCTGCCGGCACTTCCGCTTCGATGCAGGTGAGTCGGTCGTCCTCCTCGACGGGATTCATGCCGAGCACTCGTCCGCGACGTTTGTTGATATCGCCCATCACGTCGCCGGTGTAGTCGTTCGGCACGTTGACCTTGAGATTGTTGATCGGCTCCAGCAGCACCGGCGACGCCTGCGGAATACCCGCCTTGTACGCCAGCGAAGCCGCCGTCTTAAACGCCATTTCAGAGGAATCCACCGGATGGTACGAGCCGTCGGTCAGCGTCGCCTTCACACCGACCATCGGGAATCCCGCCAGCACGCCTTTGACGGCGCTGTCGCGCAAGCCCTTTTCCACGGCGGGGAAGAAGTTCTTCGGCACAGAGCCGCCGAACACCGTTTCCTCAAACACCAGTTCCTCCGAATCACACGGCTCAAATTCGATCCACACGTCGCCGAACTGGCCGTGACCGCCGGACTGCTTCTTGTGCCGTCCCTGCACCTTCACCTTCTTGCGGATGGTCTCGCGATACGCCACACGCGGCGTTTCCAGCGCGATCTCCACGCCGAACTTGTTCTTCAGCTTGGAGGCGACCACATCCAGATGCTGGTCGCCGAGACCGGACAGAATCTGCTGCTTCGTTTCCTTGTCGGTGACAAACGTGATGGTCGGATCTTCCTCCATCAGGCGGCCGAGACCGGCGGCAATCTTTTCCTCATCGCCCTTTTTCTTGGCGGCGACCGCCATCGACAGACAGGGCTTGTCAAAGTCCACACCCTGTAAAATAACGGGACGCGCCGGTGCGCACAGCGTATCGCCGGTGTTGACCGACGCCAGCTTGGCGACGGCACCGATGTCGCCCGCAACCAGGCAGGGCGCTTCCTCCTGCTTTTTGCCGTGCATATAGAACAGCTTGCCCAGCTTTTCCTGCGTACCGGTGCGCATGTTGAGCAGGGTGCTGTCCGGCGTCACCTTGCCGCTGATGACTTTGAAATACAGCAGCTTGCCGACAAACGGGTCGACCACGCATTTGAACACGATCACGACGGTCTGCGCGTTTTCGTTGGGGGACAGCTCGACGGGGTTGCCGTTGGTGTCGATGCCGGTCTCGCCGGAGACGGTCTCCGCCCACGAGCCACGTCAGACCGCTGAGCAATTGGTCGATGCCCTCCAGTTCGTATGCCGACCCGCAGAATACCGGTGCGATCTCGCCGCGCCGCACACCGGTCGCCAGACCGAGAATCAGTTCATCCGGCGTGAACGCCTCGCCGGAGAAGTATTTTTCCATCAATTCCTCGCTGGTTTCCGCGACCGCCTCGTTGATGGCGGTGCGCAGCCCTTCCAGACGATGTCCCATATCGGGCAGCGGCACTTCGGTCGCCTTGCCGTCCTTGTATGTATACGCCTTGTATTCCAGCAGATTGACATAGCACTGCACCTTGTGATCCACCACATGCGGCACGACCAACGGACAAACCATCGGTCCGAAGGTGGTTTTCAACTGCTCAAACACCTTGTAGAAATCCGCATGGTCGCTGTCCAGCTTGTTGACGAAAAACAGCTTGGCGCATTTCTTTTTGGAAGCGGCGGCAAACGCCTTTTCCGCGCCGACCGTCACGCCGCTTTTGCCGGAGACAACGATCAGCGTGCTGCCCGCCGCGCGCATTCCCTCGCTGACGCCGCCCGCGAAATCGAACAGACCGGGCGT
>CAJKXG010000135.1 GCA_905203795.1 uncultured Oscillospiraceae bacterium
TCCGCTTCGGCGGCGGCGCGCAACTCGGCCGCCTGCTCGTCCGCCTGCTTTTGTATATCGCCCGCCGCCTGTTCTGCCTCCTGCAGAATGCCGGCGAGGATCTTCTCACTTGCTGTCATGCTTCTTACCTCGATCAGATGGCGAGAACGGACAGCAGCGACACCAGGAACGCCAACAGGGCGTAGATCTCCACCAGCGTGGTGGACACCATCGCCTTGGAGAACTGCTGGTTGTCCTTGGCGACCAGCGAAATGCCCGCCACAGCGGCTTTGCCCTGCGCGATCGCCGAGATCAGACCGCCGAACGCGATAGGGAGCGACGCGGCGAGATACATCCAGCCGGTGGTCGTGTCAACAGCCGCGCTGCCGCCGAGAATGCCGATGTTGCTGAGGATCATGAACGACACGATGAAGCCGTACAAGCCCTGCGTGCCGGGCAGCAGCTCCAGCACCAGCATTTTACCGAATTTGGACGAATCCTCTGCCAGCACGCCCATGCCGACTTCCGTCGCCATACCCACGCCGAGCCGATGCCGGCGAAAATGGTTGCGAGTGCCGCGCCAAACAGCGCCAAAACCGTTCCGAATGTCATAATTAAAGTTCCTCCTTCATATTGTCCTCGTGCAGCCCCACATAGTGAGAGTTGAACGAAAGGGGTTTGAATGTTCTGCCGCCGCCTTCGTAGAACTTGGAAAACAGCTCCACGTATTGCAGCCGCAGGGTATGCACATATGCACCGAGTGCATTGAGCGCAAACGTAATGGCATGTCCGAGCGGGAACATCACCAGCATCAGCAGCACGCCGATGATGCCGCCGCCCGCCAGCGTCCCCAGCAGGTTGAACACCTTGGCCATCGCGGCGGTGGTCAGCCCCAGCGCCATCAGACGCGAAAAGGACAGCAGATCGCTGACGTAGCCGGTGATGTCATACAGCGATGCGATGCCGGAAAACAGCCGCATGATGGGGTTTTTCTTGTCGCGTCCCTGTGTCAGGATCAGCCCGACGACCGACGCGATCGCGATCACGCCGCCGACGGTGGTCAGCACCGGCAGGGTGAACATGCCGAGCGCGAGAATCCCCAGTCCGAGCAGCGTGGTGATCCACAATCCCGCGTCGAACACCGCGCCCGCGATGTCGCCGTTTTTGATGCAGGTACACGCTTTGGCGACCAATCCCGCGATGATCTGCACGAGCCCCAGCACGAAGCTGAGTATCAGCAGTGTGACAGCGTCGCCGTTCAGCGGATCGAGCAGGGCGGGCATGGTGATTGTTTTTCCGAAGAAGTTTTGCGCGATCACCGAAATGCTGTCGCCGAAAAAGCTACCGAAGAGCAGTCCCCACGCGGTGGTGGAGATGCCGCAATAGAAAAACAACTTCAGGTTTTTGCGCATCGACGGCTTGGGGTTGAGCTTTTTCAGCGCAAACAGGGTGCCGAATACGAGCAGCAGACCGTAGCCCGCGTCGGAAAGCATCATACCGAAAAACAAATAGTAGAAGAATCCGGTGAGCGGGGAAGGGTCGATGTCGGTGCGGGAGGGCAGCGCGTACATCTCTGTGATCGTCTCCGCCGGCTCAAACAGCTTGTTGTTTTGCAGCCGCACCGGCGCCAGTTCCTCGTCCGCGTCCTCCACCTCCAGCACGACGGTAAAGTCCTTGTCCAGCCGCTTTTGCAGATACGCTACATCCCGTTCGGCGACATATCCCTTGATCAGCACCGTGTGCGGGGTGCGCCCGATCTCGCTCATCGCGCGCAGCCGGTCGGCGCGCACGCGGCAGTAATCCGCAAACAATTCGATGTCCCGCCGCCGCTCCGCCAATTCGCCGATGGCGGCGATGCACGCGTCGGCGTCCTGTTCGCAGCGTTGCTCGCGCTCTTTTTTGGAGGCGAGCTTGTCGGCGGGCAGACGGGAGGTGATTTGCATCGGTCGTGCAAACGACAGTTCCCGCAGCACCGCTTCCGCCGCCGTCTTTTGCGATTTGGGACACAGCGCAAAGATATACGTCACATCCCGTCCGGTCGCCACGATCTCCGCGTGGACGAGCAGCGCGGGGTCGTGTTCGACAAAGGCAGCGAGCAGCGTTTCCTCTGTCCACACGCCCTCGATTGTGCCGATGAACGCCGTCGTTTTGGATGTCCCGTTAAAGGAAAGCGGCACATCCAACGGTTCCCACGGACGCATCTGATCGGCAGTGGTGCGCAACCGCAGCGCCTCCGCACGCTGTTCGGCGATGCGGTGCTCTTTTTCTACGATGGTATTGCTCCATTCCAGCGCCTGTTCCACATGCGCCCGCGACAACTCGAATTCCGAGCGGGTCACCGTGCGTGGGGCGGACAGCGAGGCGAGCAGCCCTTTCTTTTCGGGGAAGCGCGCATTCAGAATGTGCAGCGCGTCCTCCGCCGTTTTCACGTTGCGGTCGTAGATAGCCGCTTTTGCCGACGCGTCTTGCCGGTTGTATCCCTCCGGCAGCGCGGCGGTTTGTTCATCCTCCGCGACGGTGTCGATGTCGATGACAGACATCTCCTGCAACCGCCCGAGCAGGCGGCTGCTGTCCGACGCGGCGGCGTAAATGCTGACCAGCTTCATTGCCAGTTTCGCCAATTTTGATCACCACGCTTTTTATTTGATGAGCAGTGCCGTCACGGCTTCGACCGCTTGCGAACGGTGTGCCGCCGCCTGCTCCCGCAGCGCCCGGCATTGTGCGTCGGCGCGCGTCTTGGCATCTGCCGCCGCCCCTGCCGCGTCGCGTTCAGCGGCAGCAAGGATTTCCGCCGTCGCCTGTTCCGCAGCGGTTTTGGCATCCCGCCGGATCGTGTCCGCTTCCGCTACCGCCTGCTCCAGCCGTTGCTTTTGCGAAAGGCGCGCTTGTGCGAGGAGTTCCTCGCCGCGTATTTCCGCCTGCCGGATATCTTCTGCCATCTTCTTTGCCAATGATAGACACCTCCTCCGCTTAAATTCACTTAGAAATACATGTATACTCTATGATATCCCGTTTCAAGAGAAAAGTAAAGCGGAATTTGTAAACTTTTATGCGTTTTTCGCTGTATTTCAATATATTGATGCGCCTGATATATGAGAAAAGCATGTCCTGTCCTGTGCCGAAATATCAGGCAGAGGACGGGACATGCCCCTAAATGTCTATTCATCCAGTTCGCGCCACACCTCCGGCGGCTCGCGCTTGAGGATTGGGCGGGTGGGATCGTCCGGTTCGTGACCGCATACCGCGTGATACGGGCAGTAGGCGCAGGCGTCCACCGTCTTGCCGAACGCCGGCACTGCCGCAATATCGCCTGCCCGCAGCGTCGCCGCCATGTCGCGCAGGATTGCGTCCGTGCGGTTTTTCAGCCGCCCGAGCTGTGCCAGCGACGCTACCGACGCACTGCGTCCGTAGCTGCCCTTGGCGGTGATCGAAGCGGGGATAAACACCCCCGCCGCGTCCGCTTCCATCGCACGGATGATGTCGGGATCGTCCAGCAGCAGCCCGTTCATGCGCATCGTCTTGACACGGTCGCGTTCCAGCTTGTCCGCTTCCGCCGCTTCGTCGCGCTCCACCTTCACCACCGGCAGTTTGGCGGGCAGATACAAGACGCCCGCCGGCTGCACCTTGCCGTATCGCGCACCGCCGTTTTCCCACAGCGCAAACAGGTACAGCAGCATTTGCAGATTGATGCCCGCCGCCACATCGGACAGGCGGAACTCCTTCGAGCCGGTCTTGTAATCCACCACCCGTATAAACGTTTCGTCGCCGCGGCGATAGGCGTCCACGCGGTCAATCTTGCCGATCACCCGAATGCGTGCGCCGTCCGGCAGCGTCAGCACCGGTGCGTCCACGCCCTCGCCGCCCATACCGACGGACAATTCGTAGTCCACCGGCACAAATCGGCTTTGCCGCAGCTCGCACACCACCCGCCACAGCAGTTCGCCGCACAGCCGTTTCAGCCGTTCAAGCTGATGGACAAAGCGTTTCGGCTTGTTCTCCGCGCCGCCGAGCGCGTCCGCCACATACGCGTCCACCGCCGCGCCCGCATCCTGTTCTGCACGCGCCTTGGTGATCGCGTCGAAGCCCGTTTCGCTGTAGACGGGCAATAGCTGCTCCATCACGGCATGCACCAATGTGCCCGATTCCAGTGCGTTCATCTCCGCTGTTTGGCGGGGCTGCGCTTTTAGTCCGTATTGACAGAAATAGGCGAAGCGGCATTGTTCAAACCGCTCCACGCGGGAAGCGGACAGTACCATGTTGTCGCCGAAAAAGGCGGCGGCATTCGCTTGATCCGTAAACACGGCGGGCGTCCCCTCGGCGGCGCGCTGCATGGCGAGCAGCCGATCGCGGTATTCCTCCCGCTGCGACAGCCATTGCCGCAAGGTCGCGGTTTCGGCGGTCGGGGTGCGGAAATCC
>CAJKXG010000136.1 GCA_905203795.1 uncultured Oscillospiraceae bacterium
CCTGCCCGACCGGCCGCAATGCCCGCGACAGCCAGTCGAGAATACGATGACCGGCGCGCATCGTCTGCACACCGATGATATAACAAACATGATAACCCCATTCAAAACCCTTTTTGCATCCACGTTTCAGTCCACGGGCGAGCTTTCCCAGCCAAGACTTCCTCTCACTCCCGTTGATCGACACGCGCATCACTCCCTTCGTTGAAAATCGAATGGAAAAGGTTACAAATTTGTAACCTTTTGAGAACTATTATACGCCGATTTCCCAAAAAGGCAATGCTTTTGCGGGATATTCGTCTAAATGCACAGAATACAAGCGGAACTTCTGGCATATATACCCCAATTTGTGTGGAAAAACTTCAAGAATATGACAGCATGTCCACGGTATAGTTTTCCAATACCGGCAGCATTTCGGCGGCATAGCGCCGTGCCAACTGCAGGTCGTGCTCCCGATAATTGCCGCATTCCACCGCCGTCGCCCCCGGAATCTCTCCCTCAAACGCGGCAATGAATGCCAAGGCCTCGCGCACCAGCCCGATCACCTGTTCATGCGTCAAGCCGCGCGTCAAAAAGTAGAAACCCGTGCGGCAGCCCATCGGCCCGAAATAGATCACCCCGTCCTTGAGCGCGCTGTTGCGCACATACGTCGCAAACAAATGCTCAATGGTGTGGATGGCGGGCACCTCCAAAAACGGGGGCGTGTTCGGGCGGACAAACCGCAGATCGTAGGTCACCACATCGCCGTCGATCCGCGAAATGTAGAGCCCCGGCATCAGGGTAAGATGATTGATTTGAAAACTTGCAATGCGTTCCATAGCGCTGCTCCTTTATACTATAATTATATACGGGACATCGTTTCTCCCGAAAAATCAAGATCGCCCGCCACAGCCGTCAGCGGCGTTCCCGCTTCCCACGCCGCCAATCGCCGCACCGCCAGCGTCACGGCTTGTTCATACAGCGTGAAATAGTCGTCGTTCGATACCGTGCCGTCAAACGGATGCCGCCATGCGGCGTGCGCCGTGTTGGCATAATCCCAGTCGGATACATCCGCCAGCCGCAACAGCGCCGACAAAAACGGTCCCTGCCGCACCACCGTTTCCAGCGGGCGGAACACCTGCCGCCGCACTCCGTATCGGTCGGTCATCCACCACATCGCCTGCCGCATGTCGGCGGGCGCATGTGCGAGATTGTCCACCGACGCTTTCGCACCGGTGAGCGCTGTCAGCGGCGGCACATACAGTTTCGCAATGGCGCGGTCGCGGACGGGATCCGCCGACGGCACCAGCATATCCAGCCGCACCGTTTCCACCCGACGACCCGTTTCCCGCCGCAGTGTCAGCGTATCCAGCGCACTTTCGATGCGGTGGTGATACTGATTGATGCGGGGGCTGTAACGCGGCTGCTCGGCGGCAAGCACCTCCTGCCGCGCCAGCACAAAGGGGTGGATCACGCTGTCCAGCGCGTGATGACACAAAAAGCCCTGTATATAGCCGCGCATCGCCCGCCGTTCCGCCGACGGCGCGGCGTGCAGCGTGCGCGCAAAGCTCGCGAGCAGCACCGACGGATGCCCCTTGTGCAGCTCCAGCCCCTGACGCGCATAACTGCGTCCCGGCTCCCACGGGAACACGCGATGAAAATACAGCATATCCGGTCCCTGCGCGCCGATACGGGCAGCCTCCGCGTCATAGACCGTCACGCCGGTTTGCCGCGCCCGTGCCAGTACACGCGCGGCAAACAGCGCATGAGCAATGACAGCCGACATCCACATACTCCTTTCTTTCTCATAACGGACGCATCGTATCCGCCACCGCCTGCATATCCGACGGCAGCGGGCAGTCCCACCGCAGCGTTTCGCCCGTGAGCGGATGCGTCAAGGACACCACCGCACAGTGCAATCCGTGCCGCAGCAGGATCGTCTGATCCTCGCCGTACATCGTGTCCCCCGCCAGCGGATGTCCCAGCCACGCGAGATGCACGCGGATCTGATGGGTGCGCCCCGTGTCCAGCGTCAGCCGCAGCAGCGTGGCGTCGTCATTTGCCGCCAGCGCTTTCCAGTGCGTCACACTGGGCTTGCCGCCCTCGCCCACCTCGCGGGTGATGCAGCTTCCCTCGCGCACGCGGATCGGCTGATCGACGGTGCCTTCGCCCTCCAGCCGTCCAAGCGCAATCGCCAGATACTCCTTATATATCCGATGCGTCCCAAACGGCGCCAATGCATACGCCGCGTGCGGATTTTTGGCAGCCACCAGCAGACCGCTGGTGTTGCGATCGAGCCGATTGACAGGTCGAAACGACAGCGGCGTTCCCTGTTCGGCGTAATGATGTACCACCGCGTTGGCCAGTGTCGGCTCGGGCTTGCCCGCCGACGGATGCACCGCGAGATACGGCGGCTTGTTCACCACCAACAGGTGGTCGTCCTCGTACACAATGTCCAGCGGCAGCGGCGCGCCCTCGATGCGCACCGTGTCCGGCGGCATACGCAGCCGCACCGTCTGCCCCGCGCGCAGTCGGTCGATGGTCCGCATCGGCACGCCGTCGGCAGTGATGCCCTCCGGCACCTGCTTCAGCTTGACCACCATCCGCCACGACAGTCCGCAGTCCCGCCGCAAAAACGTCTGCACCGTTTGCCCGTCCGCCTCCGACGGCACGGTATACGTCCATTCCTGCATACCGTCACCCCTCAACCGCGCAGCCGGTCAGGTTGCCGCGTTTCCAGCGTCCGGAGAAATAATACACCGCCGACACGATCAGCGAAAACACCGTCGCCACCGGCGCGGCGAACCCGAGCCCGCCGAGCCCCAGTGCCAACACGCTGCCCAACACATACGCGGCGGGGATGCGCAACAGCAGCGAACTGATTGCCGCCGTACAGAAGGAGACAAACGTCTTGCCCGCACCGATAATCAACCCGTTCAGGCAAAACAGAAACCCTGTCAACGGATATTCGACGCTCATGCCGCGCAGATACAGCGCGCTTTGCTCGATGCATTTGGCGCGTTCCGCCGGCGCAATATCGTCGGTCGCGCCGATAAACAGCGCCACCAGCTCCTGCGGAAACAACTGCACCACCATCAAAATCGCCGTGGACATCGCGACCGCGATGGCGGTGGCGACATGCAGCGTGCGGCGGGCGCGTTCCATCTTGCCTGCGCCGATATTCTGCCCCGCCATGGAGGAGACCGACGCCTGCATCGCCATCGACGGCAGGATCGCGATGCTGTTGACCTTGCCCGCGATGCTCACCGCGCTGGAGCCGATCAGCCCCGCCAGCGAATTTGCCATGGCGGACAGGAACATAAAGGATACGCTCACCAGCGTCCCCTGAAGCGACGAGGGGATGCCCAGCCGCAGCAGTTGCGCCGCCAGCCCGCGATCCACGCGGAAGCTGCGCGGCTTGAAATCGAACACAAAATCGTTGCGGCGGAGGAAGATCACCGACATCACAAAGCTGACCGCCTGCGCGAAGATGGTCGCCCACGCCGCACCGGCCGCCCCCATGCGGAAACCGCCGACCAGCACCAGATCCAGCACCACGTTGACCCCCGCCGCGATGGCGACGAACATCAGCGGATGGCGGGAATCGCCCATGCCGCGCAGCACGGCGCTGACCGCGTTATATCCGAACACAAACACCGTCCCGCTCATGCAAATGAGCAGATACGCCCGCGCTTCCGCAAAGGATTCGGACGGCGTGTTCATCAGCTTCAACAGCGGGTCGGTCGTCAGCAGCATGATCGCCGTCAACAGCGCCGCCGCAACGGCGTACAGCGTAAACATCGTGCCGATGGTCGCCTTCACACGTTCGGTCTGGCGTGCGCCGGTGTATTGCGCGATCATCACCGTGCCGCCGACCGCCAGTCCACTGACGAGATTGAGCAGCAGAATGGTGATCTGCCCGCCGATCCCCACCGCAGACGTGCCGACCATGCCGCAAAACTGCCCCACGATCAACATATCCGCCATATTATACAGCGCTTGCAGCAGATTGGACAGCAAAAACGGCACCGAAAACCGCAGCAATTGCCGCGTCACGCTGCCTTCTGTCAAATCCCGTGTAAACCCGCTCAAATTTGCCACATTCCTTTCCGGAAGAAGTAGAAACCTATGAGATATAAGCATACGGATTTTTTCGTCTTTTGTCAAGCCCTGCCCGCGCGGCGGCTATCGGCAAATGACGGCAACAAAGCCTCCTCTCCTCCGAGAAGCGGGTTGCGCGTATATCTCCATATATACCAATATTATATTACAGCACCGCTGTGGCGTGGCGGGTCACATGGCAGCCGACATTGACCGCCAGCGGCAGACCGGCGATGTGCGTCGGATACGTCTCGATCGCCAGCCCCAGCGCCGTGGTGACG
>CAJKXG010000137.1 GCA_905203795.1 uncultured Oscillospiraceae bacterium
GCGCCTGCGCGGCGACTATCTCGCCATTGTGACATTGGCGTTCGGCGAGGTCATCCGCTCCTTTGCAAAAATCATCCCCGGTCTCGGCGGCACGCAGGGTTTGCTCGGCATCCCCAGCTTTGACGAGCGTGTGCAATCCTTTACATGGGGCTTTGTGCTGGTGGTGCTGACACTGCTGATCGTGCGCAACATCATCAAATCCCGTCACGGCGTCGCCGTCACCGCCATCCGCGACAACGCGATCGCGGCGGAGTCCATCGGCATCAATGTGAAGGTGTATAAGATCAAAATTTTCGCCATCTCGGCGTTTTTCGCGGGTGTGGCTGGCGTGATGTTCGGCTTTTATAAAAACAGCGTCATGCCCAGCGACTTCACCTATAACCTCTCGATCGAAGTGCTGATCATGGTGGTGCTCGGGCGCATCGGCAGTCTGCGCGGCTCGGTCATTGCGGCGATCATCCTGACCGGTCTGCCCGACTGGCTGCGTAAAGCGGGCGGCAGCAGTGTGTTGAGCTTCATCGCAGAGCAGCGTATGCTGGTGTATTCCATTGTGCTGATCCTGATGATGCTGTTCACCTCCGCTCCCGCGTTTATCCATGTGCGTGAGCGCATTGTCGCGGTGGTCAAGGGCGTGTTCGGCAAACTGCTGCCGAAGAAGGAGGCGTGAGCGGTATGGCGATTTTGGAAGTGACCAATCTGGGCATCTCGTTCGGCGGTCTGCGCGCCGTGGACGATTTTTCCCTGTCCATCGAAAAAGGACAGTTGTACGGACTGATCGGTCCGAACGGCGCGGGCAAAACCACCGTGTTCAATCTGTTGACCGGTGTGTATCGCCCGACCGCCGGGTCTTTCCGTCTGGACGGCGTGAATCTGACCGGTAAAACACCGATCGAGATCAACCGCAGCGGCATTGCCCGTACTTTCCAGAACATCCGTCTGTTCAGCGGCATGAGCGTGCTGGACAATGTGAAGGCGGGTTTCAATAATCAGGCGCATTATACGATTGCCGAAAGCATCCTGCGTCTGCCGCGATATTTCAAGGAAGAAAAAGAAATGAACGAGCGCGCGCTGCGGCTGCTGCACGTGTTCGATCTGGACGGCGAGGCGTACACGCAGGCGGCGAACCTGCCTTACGGCAAACAGCGCAAGCTGGAGATCGCCCGCGCACTGGCGACGTCGCCGAAGCTGCTGCTGCTGGACGAACCGGCGGCGGGCATGAACCCCAACGAGACGGAAGAACTGATGCAGACCATCCGGTTTGTGCGGGACACCTTCGACATGACCATTCTGCTGATCGAGCACGATATGCGGCTGGTCGCGGGCATCTGCGAGGAAGTGACCGTGCTGAACTTCGGACAGACGCTGTGCCAAGGCGTGACCGCCGATGTGCTGGCGGATCCGCGCGTGATCACGGCGTATCTCGGTGAATAAAGGAGGGAACCCGTATGGCAATGCTCAAAGTGGAAGATTTACAGGTGTATTACGGCATGATCCAAGCGCTCAAAGGGGTTTCCTTTGAGGTGGAGGAAGGCGAGGTCGTCGCGTTGATCGGCGCCAACGGCGCAGGCAAAACCACGACGCTGCACACCGTGACCGGTCTGCTGCACGCCAAATCCGGTTCGGTGCAGTTTGAGGGCAAGGAGCTGACCCGTGTGCCGCCGCATCGCATCGTGTCGATGGGCATGGCGCACGTGCCGGAGGGACGGCGTGTGTTCCAGCAGTTGACGGTGTACGAAAATCTCATGCTGGGCGCGTACACCCGCAACGATAAAACGAAGATCGCGGACACGCTGCGCATGGTATACAGCCGTTTCCCGCGTCTGGAAGAACGCAAAAATCAGGTCGCCGGCACGCTGTCCGGCGGCGAACAGCAGATGCTGGCCATGGGGCGGGCGTTGATGTCCAATCCGCGCATCGTGCTGATGGATGAGCCGTCGATGGGCTTGTCGCCGTTGCTGGTTGCAGAAATATTCGATATTATAAAGAAAATTAGCGCCGGCGGCACGACGGTGTTGCTGGTGGAGCAGAATGCAAAAAAAGCGCTTAGTATTGCCAACCGCGCGTATGTGCTGGAAACCGGCACCATCTCGCTGTCCGGCGATGCGAAAGAATTGATGAACAACGATTCCGTGAAAAAAGCATATCTCGGCGAATAACAAGCACGTATCATGAAAAGGAGGAGTTTTTATGGCAGATAAGAAATTTGTCATCACTATTGCCCGCCGTTACGGCAGCGGCGGCAAGACGGTCGGCAAAATGTTGGCCGAGGCGCTGCAAGTGCCGTATTATGACCGCGAACTTCTCCGCATGGCGTCGGAGGACAGCGGCATCAACGAGCAATTGTTCGGCCGCGCGGATGAACGGGTGCGTGCGCGCCTGTTCAAAAGCAGCAACGTCTATGCCGACGAACTGATCCCGCCGGACAGCAGCGATTTTGTGTCGGATGACAATCTGTTCAACTATCAGGCGAAGGTGATCAAGGAGCTGGCCGCGCAGCAAAGCTGCATCATTGTCGGTCGCTGTGCCGATTATATCCTGCGTGAGCGCGACGATCTGGTGCGTGTGTTTGTGCATGCGTCTCCGTCGGTATGCGTGGAAAATCTGGCGCGTCTGCATGCGCTTTCCCCGAAGGAAGCGGAAAAGCGCATCGAAAAGATCGACCGCGAGCGGCGGGAATATTACCGCTATCACACGGGACACGACTGGGAAAGCGCTGTCAACTACGATCTCTGTCTGGACAGCAGTCATCTCGGCTTTGACAAGTGCGTAGATATCATCAAGGGCTATATCGACGTGCGCTTCCGATGATGAATAGGCGCGTATGGAAACGGATTCCGTGGCTGCGACTGGCGCTGGGCGCGCTGATGGTTTGCTTGACGGCGTGGGCGTTGTTGCCGCTGACATGGCATGTGTGCCACATTGGTGTGGTGATCCCCGCCGTTGTTGGCGTGATGGGTTTGCTTGCCTGCGTATTTGTGCGGCAGGTGCGTGACGGGCTGCGGGCGCTGTGCAAGCGGCGATGGGGCAGGGCGATGCTGGGCGTCGCCCTGTTGCTGGTCGTGGTGGTGCTGGTGTTGTTTCTGATCGCTTCCGTTTATATGCTGCACGCTGCCGCCGCCCCACCGCCGTCCGATGCGACGGTCATCGTGTTGGGGGCGGCGATTTACGGCGATCGTCCCAGCCCCATGCTAGCGGATCGGCTGAATGCCGCGGCACGGTATCTGGAAGAAAACCCCGACGCGGTGTGTATCGTCAGCGGCGGGCAGGGCGGCGACGAGGACTACCCCGAATCGGAGATCATGTATCGCTATTTGGTGGATCAGGGCATCGACCCGGCTCGCCTGTATCAGGAGGACGCTTCCGCCAACACCTATGAAAACATCACGTTTTCGCTTCGTCTGCGAGAGCGGGAGGGCTTGCCCGCCGCCATCGTTATCGCGACACAGGAATTTCACCAGTACCGCGCCCAGTCTATGGTACGCGCGGCGGGGGCGACAGAGGTGGGTGCGTGCACCTGCCGTTCGCCGCAGTCGCTGCTGCTTTGTTATTGGGTGCGGGAATGCGCCGCCGTGTGCCGTTTGTGGGCGCTCGGCTATTAAGGGAAAGGCGGTTGGATATGAAGAAGATCGTGTGGGTCGCATGGGCGGCGGCGCTTATGCTGATGTGTGCGGCGTGCGGCGGCGAGCCGGCAAGCGATGCCGATAAAACGACTGCGCCTGCAACCACGACCACGACCGTTGCGGCATCCGCAGAGACGACAGCGGGCGGGAATACGACGGCGGATACGCATACCACGACCACAGGCGACGGCACGACGGCGGAAACCGACGGGACGACCGCCCGAACAGCCGCCGATACGACGACCGCGAACGCGGCGACCATGACAACCACGACCGCGACGACCACCGCAACTGCGACGACCGCTTCGGGCGGGCTGGTCAACGGCGGTTCCATGACCGAGGGCGACGAACCCAGTGTGGATTTCGGCGAGTTGACATGACAGAGCCGAAATTGCCAAAAGAAAACGGAACCGATTGGAAGGCTATGACTACAGCACAAGCGGCGCGTATTTTATCACCATATGCACGAAGGATAGGAAGCGTGATTGGGTGGTTCCAATATGCAGCCACCAAATGCATAAACGACCATTTCGGCACGGCAGGCGAACCGGTGTTTCAGCGATCCTTTCATGATCACATCATACGAGGCGATCAGGATTACAAAGGAATCCGGAAATATATCGACACCAATCCCGTCAAATGGAAAGTGGATTGCTTTTTTGTCGGTGAAATCCGATAACTTGTCGGAAAACACAGGGAAATTCATATGAAAAGGGCT
>CAJKXG010000138.1 GCA_905203795.1 uncultured Oscillospiraceae bacterium
GAAGTTGATCTTCCACGCCTTGCTCCAGCCCGTGCCGCCGTCGCCGCGCACGCGCAGCGTCTGCTTCATCGCTTCGACAGCCGCGTCATCCTCTTCGCTGCGACCCGCCACTACCAGTGAACCGGGATGCAGTGCGTAAAGCTGGTTGGTATGGCGGTGATTGTTGTCACCGCTGATATCCAGCGCCGTCTCGTCTTTCCATTCGAGATATTCGCCCGCGAGACCGATCTTGGGCAGCCACAGTTTTTCCTGCGCCGCCAGCACTTCCTTCACCTCGGCGTCGTTCGACTTGCCGAGGATCGCGCTGGCTTTTTTGATTTCTTCAAACAGTTCCCAGATGATCGTCTGGTCGCAGGACGCGCCCAGCGAATACGGGCCGTGCTCCGGCGAATAGGACGGGTTGGCGACGAGCGAGCCGTCACGTTCGTCCTCCCACAGGTTGTCTACCCAGAACAGGGCCGCCTGCAGCATGGTGTCGTAGTTTTCCGCAAGGAATTCCTTATCCAGCGTGAACGCGTAGTGTTCCCAAATGTCCTGGCACATCCACGCGGCGGCCGCCGGGAAGTAATAGCCCCAGTACCACTCGCCGGGTGCGGCGTTGCCCCAGATGTTGTTTTCGTGCCCGATCGTCCAGCCGCGCACGTCGCTGCCGTCTTGCTGGCAATAATAATACTGCGCGATTTCCGTTCCGCGCGGAACGAGGCTGTTGACGTAATCCATAACCGGCATATGGCATTCGCTGAGGTTGGTCTGCTCTGCCAGCCAATAGTTCATTTGCAGGTTGATGTTGGTGTGATAGTCGGCGCTCCAGGGCGGATTGAGATGATCCGCCCAAATGCCTTGCAGATTGGCAGGCAGCGCGCCTTCACCCTCACGAGAGGAGGCGATCAGCAGATACCGACCGAACTGATAGTACAACAGCTCAAGATAGCGGTTTTCCGCTTCGGTGTTGGTGGACATATAGCCGGTGAGCAGTTTGTCCGTGGCTTTGTCGGTCGGCATGGTGACGCCGTCCAGCGCGAACTCGACGCGACCGAACAACTCGTCATAGTCGGCGACATGCTCGTTGTACAGCGTCTGATAGTCCTTCTTCGCGGCCGCTTCCACATGCGCCTTTACGCCGTCCAGCGGATCCTCGTCTTTGAAGTAATCATAGCTGTCGTCCATGCACTGCTGATAGTTGGTACCGGCGCTGAGGACGACCAGAATTTCATCCGCGCCGGTCACGGTGATGCTCTTGGCGGTGTTGTCCGCCGTCATCGTGCCGCCGGTCGGGATGACTTTGAGCTGTTGCGCGAAGTGCAGACCCGCAGCTCGATGACCGGCGGGCTGACCGATCATGGTGATCGTGCCGTCCTCGGCGGTAATGCTCTTATTAGTCTGATCCGTTTCGACCGCGATCGTGCGGGTCAGCTTGCCCTTTTCACTCGCCGTCAAACGGATGACCATCACGTTGCCGGGATAGCTGACAAAATACTCTTTGGTATAGGTCACGCCGTCAGCTTTTTTGTACGAGATGGTGTTGACGGCGGTACGCAGATCCAGCGAACGTGTGTAGTCACTGTATTTGTCGCCGGTGGCGTCGGTGATGATGACATCGCTCAACATTTGGTACGAGCCGAAGTTGGTCTTTTGCCCTTTCAGCTTGTTGATGAGCGCTTCCGTTTCCGCATCCTCCCACACCGGTTCGCCGGAATCGTTGCGCTTCGTGCCGTAGTCATATGCGACAATGTTGCCGTTTTCGTCCTTATAAGCCTGCTTGGTCTCACTGAACTCCGAGACCATGTCTTGCAGCCGCTGACGCAGCTCCTGCAAGTCCTTGTGAAGCTGCTCCGAAGAGACATTGGTGACGCCGCCGTTGTAGTTCGGGTTTTGCCCCGGACCGCCCGACCACACGCTGTGTTCGTTGATGAGGATGCGGTCGCGATCCACACCGCCGTACACCATGCCGCCGATATAGCCGTTGCCGATCGGCGTGCCTTCCTTTTGCCAGTCTTCCGAGCCGGTGCCGTCCAGAGCGGGCGTGGTGTACCACGTTTTCAGCTCCATCGGCTGGGTGTCCTCCGCGGACACAGCCGTGCCGAGTCCGGAAACGGCTCCGAGCAGCAGCGTAGCGGAAAGTGCTGTGCTAAGCAGTCTTTTCCACATAGTCATATTCCTTCCTTTCAAAAGTAATCCCTATGATGTTTGCCGGCAAGAGACACCGACGCCAGCATATATCTACCAAAATTGTACTAAACTTCTGCAAGATTGTCAAGCGCAAAGTAGATGCAATTTAGGGGTTTTACACGATTTTTCCGTGCCATCGACAGAATTACTGGTAATATACCCCTTTTCAAGCCGCCCGATCTATGGTATACTATGAAATAAAGACGGCATTCGCTTGGAGCGGGTGCGGATTGCAGACTGATAAGGGAAGGATTGTAAGCTGATGGAAGCGTCTCAGAAAACCAAGTTGAAGGCGGTTGCCACCCGTATCCGCATGGATATTATCGAGGGCACACATGCCGCCAAGAGCGGCCATCCCGGCGGCTCACTGTCCATTGCGGACACGCTGGCATATCTGTATTTTGCGGAAATGAAGGTGGATCCGCAGCAGCCGAAAAAGGCGGATCGCGACCGGCTGGTGCTCTCCAAAGGGCACGCCGCCCCTGCGCTGTACGGCGCGCTGGCGGAGCGGGGGTATTTCCCGCGGGAGGAGATCAAGTCGCTGCGTCACATCGGTGCGATGCTGCAAGGGCATCCCGATATGAAGGGCACGCCCGGCGTGGATATGAGCACCGGCTCGCTCGGTCAGGGCATTTCGGCGGCGGTCGGCATGGCGCTGGCGGCCAAGCTGGACGGCGCGGCGTGGCGTGTGTATACCCTGCTCGGCGACGGCGAAATCGAGGAAGGGCAGGTCTGGGAGGCGGCGATGTTTGCCGCCCACAAACAGCTTGCGAACCTCTGCGTCGTGGTGGACAACAACAATCTGCAAATCGACGGACCGGTGAGCGAGGTCAACTCGCCCTATCCGATTCCCGAAAAATTCGCCGCGTTCGGTTTCAACGTGATCGAGATCGACGCGCATGATTTCGACCAAATGGAAGCCGCGTTCGCCGCGGCGCGCGCCTGCACCGACAAACCCACCGCGATCATTCAGCACAGCGTCAAGGGCAAGGGCGTGTCGTTTATGGAAAATCAGGTGAGCTGGCACGGCTCGGCGCCGAACGATGAACAGTATGAGACCGCGATGGCGGAGCTGCAAGCCGTGCTCGCCACGTGTGAGGAGGGTTAACCATGGCGGAAGTGATCAAAAAGGCAACTCGTGATTCCTACGGTCAGGCGCTGGTCGAGCTGGCGGAGGAATTCCCCGATCTGGTCGTGCTGGACGCGGATCTCGCGGCGGCGACCAAGACAGGCGGTTTTAAAAAGGCGTATCCCGATCGGTTCTTCGATTGCGGCATTGCCGAGGGCAACATGATGGGCGTTGCGGCGGGTCTGGCTGCGGCGGGCAAAAAGGTGTTCGCGTCCAGCTTCGCCATGTTTGCCGCCGGTCGCGCGTTTGAGCAGGTGCGCAATTCCATCGGATATCCCCATCTGAACGTGAAAATTGGCGCGACGCACGCGGGCATCTCGGTCGGCGAGGACGGCGCGACGCACCAGTGCTGTGAGGATATCGCGCTGATGCGCACTATCCCGGGTATGACCGTCATCAACCCCGCCGACGACACCGAAGCCAAACAGGCGGTGCGCGCGGCGCTGGAATGGGACGGACCGGTGTATCTGCGGTTCGGACGTCTGGCGGTGCCGGTCGTCATGCCGGAGGGCTATCGTTTCGAGATCGGTAAGGGTGTGCAGTTGGTCGAAGGCAGCGACGTCACCGTGATCGCGACGGGTCTGCTGGTCGGCGAAGCGCTGAAAGCGGCGGAGATGTTGCGCGCGGAGGGCATTTCGGCGCGCGTCATCAACATGGCGACGATCAAGCCGATCGACCGCGACATTATCCTGAAAGCTGCCGCCGAAACCGGCGCGATTGTCACCGCCGAGGAGCACAACGTCATCGGCGGTCTCGGCAGCGCGGTGGCGGAGGTCGTGTGCGAAAGCACGCCGGTGCCCGTGGTGCGCGTCGGCGTGGCGGATACGTTCGGCAAATCCGGTCCCGCGCTCGATTTGCTGCCGTTGTTCGGGCTGTCTGCGGACGCCATCGTCGAAAAGGCCAAGACGGCGATTGCCATGAAGAAATAATCATGTATAAAAGCGCTGTCGCGATCTGCGGCAGCCGCTTTTGCTTATAAGGAGGGGCTTATATATGGGATATAAAAG
>CAJKXG010000139.1 GCA_905203795.1 uncultured Oscillospiraceae bacterium
ACGTCCAATACCCACCGCACGGCGGCTGCGCTGATCGAAGCGGGCGCGGACGTGGTGGATACCGCGCTGTCGCCGCTCGCGCTCGGCACGTCGCATCCGGCGACCGAGTCCATGGTGGCGGCGTTGCAGGGCACGGAATACGACACCGGTTTGGATCTGGTGAAGCTCAGCGAAGTGAGTGCGTATTTCAAGACGTTGCGCAAGAAATATATGGACAGCGGTCTGCTGAACCCGAAGATGTTGGAAGTGGACACCAACGCGCTGATCTATCAAGTGCCGGGCGGTATGCTGTCCAACCTCGTCAGCCAACTGAAGCAGGCGGGCAAAGAGGACAAACTCGAAGCGGTTCTGCAAGAAGTGCCGCGTGTGCGTGAGGATGCGGGGTATCCGCCGCTGGTTACGCCGTCGTCCCAGATCGTGGGTACGCAGGCGGTGTACAATGTCATCGCGGGCGAACGCTATAAGATGGTGACCAAGGAATTCAAGGGTCTTATCCGCGGCGAATACGGCGCAACGCCTGTGCCGGTGAAGCCGGAGTTTGTCAAGAAGATCATCGGCGACGAGCAGCCGATCACCTGTCGTCCGGCGGATCTGCTCCAGCCGGAGCTGGACAAGATGCGTTCCGAAATGGCGGAATGGTACGAGCAGGAGGAGGATGTGCTGACCTATGCGCAGTTCGGCGCGGTGGCAGTCAAGTTCTTCGAGGCGCGTCGCAACAAGAAATACGGCATTGACGGTGCGCATCTGAACGAACAAGAAAAGGTGCATCCCGTTTGATCGGGGAAAACAAGAGCAAAGGAAAAGCGGTGGTCGCCGAAAGGATGACCGCCGCTTTTTATCAGGCAGAGGGTTTAAAATATTGTCCCGTGGCAATTTTTTCGATCAGATCGGATAGCTTTTCCACATTTTCAAAATCGTTATTTTTGACCGCCAGCGAGATGATGCCCATCAGCGCGCCCGCCCAGAAGGCAATGGCGTAATCCGGATTGTCCTGTTGACCGCGATAAAACAGCCGATTCAATTCGGACAGATATTGTTCGATCTTCTTTGTGAGCAAAGATTCGAGATGCTGACGGACAATCAATTCGATCGTCTTTTTCTGCTCAAACAGATAGATAATAATGCTTTTGCACAATCCTTTGAGTGTCGGTTCGGTACGGCGGCTTTTGAATTGTTCCAGATAGCGCTCAAAATGCGTGTCCAACTCCAACTCGATCACTTCCTCCTTGCAGGCAAACAGGGAATAGAAGGTTTGTCGGGAGACCATGGCTTCGGCACATAATTCTTTGACGCTGATTTTTGAAAATTCTTTTCTGTCCATCAGTTCAAAAAGTGCTTCCACGATCAGTTTTTGCGATTGCCGCGCTGTTGGGTTGCTGCCGCGATACATGGACAAATCCCCTTTTTGTGTCTAAGTTTTTTCTCTAAACTTGACAAGTGTCAATGCCGTTATTATAATTATTATGTGGATATTTGTCAAGAATGCACGGAGATTGTGATGAGTTTAGGAAAGGAGATTCCGCGATGCTGTGCAGGGATTGGTGGTATATTCTGCTCGGTTATGTGTCGGGCAGCATCCTGTTTGCCCGCTTATTCGGTTTTTTGTTTCGGCGGAAGGATATTACGCTGGAAAGCAAAGATCACAATCCGGGTACGGCAAACGCCTTTCAGTACGGCGGTTTTTGGTGCGGACTCCTCACTCTTTGCGGCGATTTATGCAAAGGATTCTTTCCGGTATACGGCTATTTGAACGGTCGCGGCTTTGACGCACGAGACATCGCGTTGGCGTTTGTGCTGGTCGCGCCGGTGCTGGGGCATGTTTTCCCAATCTACGCTCCCCGAAAGGGCGGCAAGGGGATCGCCGTGACATTCGGGTGCTTGCTCGGGTTGCTGCCCGAAGCACAGCCGGTCTGCACGCTGGCATGTATGTTTATTCTGCTGTCGCTGGTCGTGAAGGTTTCGCCGCATTATTATCGCACCCTGGCGGCGTATGTGCTGTCGGCGATTATTTTGCCGTTTGCGGTACACAATACCGCTATCGTCATCGGGTTTTTGATGATCTGTGTCTTGGTGACGGCAAAGCTGTTGCTTAGTACCGAAGAAAAAGAACCGTTTCAGGTGAGGGCTGTATGGAAGCATTGATTTTGTCCTGCGGCACCGGCGGCGGGCATAATACGGCGGCGCAAGCGATCGCAGAAGAACTGTCCGCCCGCGGGCATCACGTCGCGTTTTTCGATCCTTATGAGTTGGCGGGGGAGACGGTTGCGTCCACTGTCAGTAACGTGTATATTCGTATGGCGCAAAAAGCGCCGTGGCTGTTTGGCGTGGTATATGCGCTCGGCAATGCGTATCGGCGGTTGCCGATCCATTCGCCTGTATACGCGGTCAACGGAAAAATGGTGGCGTATTTGCAGCGGTATTTGCAGGAGCATCCCGCGGATGTGATGGTGACGACGCATTTATTTCCGGCGGAAATTTGGACGCGCATGAAACGACAGGGGTTGAAGCTGCCGCTCACGATGCTGATCGCGACCGATTACACCTGTATCCCGTTTATGGAGGAGACGGATTGTGATTTTGTGGTTACGCCGTCGCCGGCATTGAACCAAGATTTCCGCCGCCGCGGCATTCCCGAGGAACGGTTGCTGTCTTTCGGCATTCCTGTTCGCCGCGCGTTTCGCGAGTCGATGACGCGGGAAGAGGCACGGCAAAAACTGCGGTTTGCGCCACACGATCGCTATATCCTGATATCCGGCGGCAGTATCGGTGCGGGGAAGATCTACAAAGCGATTCGGTTGTTGTCGCCGTATTTGCAGCAGCAGACGGATCGGCATTTGATCGTGTTGTGCGGCAACAATCATGCGCTGTATAGCAGGTTGACTGCCCGATACGGCGACAATGCGCAGATACAGTTGTTGCAGAGCACGGACGATGTGGCGACGTATATGCGGGCGTGCGACCTGTTCATCTCCAAGCCCGGCGGGCTGTCCTCGACAGAAGCGGCGGTGTCGGTGGTGCCGTTTATCCACATGTCGCCGATCCCGGGCTGCGAATCGAGAAACGCCGCTTTTTTCTCAAAACGCGGCATGAGTTTGTCTCTCCGTCGGTTGTCGCGTCAACTGCTGCCGGCGGTGGAACAGATGCAGGACAAACAAAACGCCGACACCATGCGTCGCTGTCAAGCGCAATATATCAATCGTGCGGCGACAGAGGATATTTGTGATTTTTTGGAAAAGCACGGTTCATAAAGAACGCCCGCATCGGCACATCGAGTTTGATCGACTGAGCCGATGCGGGATTTTTCGCGGATTATGTATGGGGAAAAGATTGTCCCAAGCGCTGCGCTTTCATCAGCGCCGCACACCTTGACAAGCGCGGGCGATTGCGGTACTATACAACAAAGGAAGTGAGCAGATGGGATTGTTCGGACGCGGAAAGAATAAAGCGCAGAAACAGCGGGAGGCGACGCTGGCGCGCATCAACGGCAAGGCGATCAAATATGTCACCCGCCGCGAAGTGGATGATGCCGGCACGGCGGTGGAAACCGTGCTGGGCAAGGCGGGGCGCATCAACTGCCTGGATACGGACATTGTGGTGATGTGCGACGGCAAAGAGGTGTTTCGCTGCGCGTCGGAGGACGCGACTTGCAGTGAGCTGCTCAGCTTGGACGGCGCCGTTATCCAAGGGGTGAACCGCTTGACCGGCGGCGAGGACACGGTGGTCGCGTATTATCAGTATTATCGTTGAGAGGGTCCGGATATGGAAGAAAAAACCAATGTCATGCGGCTGTTAGAGCAAAAAAAGGTCGCCTATACGCCGCATGTTTATGCAGATACCGACGCGGTGAGCGGTGTGGAGGTCGCCGAAGTGCTGGGGGAAAATCCGGCGCAGGTGTTTAAGACACTGGTGACCGTCGGGCGCACAGGGCGGTATTATGTGTTTATGATCCCCGTCGCGGAAGAACTCGATCTGAAAAAAGCCGCGGCAGCCGTGGGGGAAAAGGCGGTGGCGATGATCAAGAGCAAGGAATTGCTGCCGTTGACCGGCTATATCCACGGCGGTTGTTCGCCGATCGGCATGAAAAAGCCGTTTCGCACCACCATTCATCAAACGGCAGCGGATTTTCCCACCATCCTGTTCAGCGCCGGACGCATCGGCTATCAGGTGGAACTGCCGCTCGCATCGCTGCAAAAGATGCTGCCCGTGCAGACAGCGGATCTTATCGTCCATATTTGATCCTTGTGTTTTGGCATTCGTGCGATACGGATGCCTTTTCTTTTTTGCCAATAAAAGGAAGGGTTTAC
>CAJKXG010000140.1 GCA_905203795.1 uncultured Oscillospiraceae bacterium
CCCACGCCGTTTTCCAACTGGGCAAACTCGCCGTAAAACGAAGGCGGCGGCATGGGGCGCTCCGCCTTGAGGAAAAATTCATCAGACGGATAGAACAGGCGGTTGCCCGTTTCGCGCAGCATACGGTCGCCCTCCGACAACATACGGTCGATCACGTCCGCCGACTCCTCTTTGGTGAACAGCCTCAGCGGTTCCAGCCCTTCGCGGTACTTGGTCAATCCCACCGGCACGGCGGCGACGCTTTTCACCGACGGCGCAAGCGCCGCCAGATCACGCAGGGTGCGGCTCAGCTCTTCGCCGTCGTTCCAGCCGGGACACAGCACAAGCTGACAATTGATCTGCAAGCCCGCTTTCGCAAAACGGTGCAGGATCTCCAGCCTGTCGCCCGCAAAGCGATTGTTCATCATGCAGCAGCGCAGTGCGGGATTGGTAGTATGCACCGAAATATTGATCGGGCTGATATGCATGTCGATGATGCGCGAAACCTCATGCTCACTCAAATTCGTGAGCGTAATATAGTTGCCGAACAAAAACGACAGGCGGCTGTCGTCGTCCTTGAAATACAGGCTGTCCCGCATACCGGGCGGGAGCTGGTCGATGAAGCAGAACACGCATTTGTTGCGACAGGCGTGCTGGCTATCCATGAGATAGGTCTCGAATTCCAGCCCGAGATCCTCATCTTCCGCTTTATGAACCGTCATCACCCGCCGCTTCCCGTCGCGCTCCACCGTCAGCCGCAGCCGCGTCTCCTGCAAAAAGAAGCGGTAATCCAGCACGTCGCCGATCTCGTGGCCATTCATCGTGAGCAGGCGGTCGCCCGCCGCCAAACCCTTGCGTGCCGCCGGACTGCGCGGCGTCACGCCCGCAATCGTCACCATACCGTCCGCCTCCTTCACAAAACCGCCGGATACAAAAATAGGAAAGGATCGCTCCTTCCCCATTTCTTGATTGGTCAAGGCCAATCCACTGTTTGAAACCGTCTTTAGGCTTCCGTCTTTACAACTTGTCTGCCATTGTAGTAGCCGCAATTGCTGCAGAGACGATGGGCGCGTTTGTACTCGCCGCACTGCGGGCAACGCACCAGCGCCGGCGCGTCGATCTTCCAGACGTTGTTGCGTCTCTTATCGCGACGAGCTTTGGAATGCTTTCTCTTCGGTACCGCCATGTCAGCACCTCCTTAACAAAATCAATGATACTCAGTCATCAAGCAACTGTTTCAAAGCCGCGAGGCGGGGATCAACCGCTTCGCTTGTGCAGCCGCATAAGCCTTCGTTGAGATTTTTTCCGCAGGACGGGCAAAGTCCGCGGCAATCCTCCCGACAGAGGTTTTTCAGCGGCAGGCTCAGGATCAAGTCGGCTTCCACCAACTCATCCAGCAGGAGCTGATACTGTTCGACCAGGATCAGCTCGTCCTCCTCCTCGTGGTTCAGCGAATCGACCAGAATATGCTCCACCGGCAGCACAACCTCCCGATGGATCGGCGCCATGCACCGATCACACACCCCGTCAAACGTGTACGCCACCTTCACCTGCAACCGAACGATGCCGGTCGCGACAGTCACGGCGCCGGTCACACGAACCGGAGTCGCAAACGGGTGGATACCCTGAAATTCCACGTGGGAAAAATCCAGCTCGCAATCGATCGGCAGCGAGGATACATCGCCCAGAAACAGGGGTTTCAACTGCAATAGCATCCGCTTCACTCCTTATCCCGTTGCAAGCTCATGCAAAGCACCGCACAAAACGGCATTTTGCAATGTCGCACCTGCTATTATATCCAAGCAGGCGGCGATTGTCAACTATTTTTTCAAAATTTGTTGCGGAAACGGCTCAATCGGTCGGCGGTGCGACCTCTTTCGGCGGCACATACGGCTCGGCTTCCGCGTCGCCGATATCGCGCACGATGATGAACGGCGTCAGCTCGTCGTCCTGTCCCGCCGGATTGTCGCGGATCAGCTCCGCCAACTGCGTCCCCGTTCTGTCCGCCAGATCGGGCGAGCAGCCCAACACCTCCACATCGATGTCGTTCGCGTCCACCAGCACACAGCTAATGCCCAGCTTTTCGTGGATCTCCGCGCACACCTTGTCCGGCTCGCGCGGATTCAGCACCGCCAGCGTGTGATACGTCTCAAACGCGGAATGGCTGTAGAACCCGTCGATGCCCGCGACATCCTGCCCGACGATCTCGTAAAACACGCCGCGCTTGCCGAACACCCGACACACCGCGCCGCAAACGCTCGCCCACAGGATCAACGGCAACCCTTTCATGTCGATCGCAAGCTGCAGCTTGTACGGCTCGTCCATCCCGATGCCGTTGTGATTGTGGGTGGCAAATTTGGACAAAAACTTCGCCGCGCGCCCCACCTTCACGTCCTTCATCTCCACCGTGTTGTTCTGGCACATGGAGATGACCTTTTCGCCGAGCGTCACGATGTCGCCCGCCTGATACAGCGGCGACACATATGTCCGCAGCACCTCGCAATAGTCCTCGCCGCGCTCGATGAAATGCGTCTTGACGGCGTACCGCTCATAGCGGTGACCGTCCACCTCGCGCACGCCGCGCACATAATACGTCACGCCGTTTTGCTGACGCTCATTTTCGGATTGATTGAGATTCCCCTCATACCAAATCGCCATGCGACTGTCGTTCCTTTCCGGTAAAACAACCGTGCGGAGCAGGCTGCGACCCGCTCCGCACCGGCATTCGTCTCCGACTTAGATTTCCTTCGCGTAATCCGCGATGCGTGCGGGCAGCTCCGCCTTATCCGCGGAAACGGACAGCACCAGATTGACGTCCAGCTTGCTCAGACGCTCGACGAACGCCGCCAGCGCCTCAAAATCCGCACCGCCGATCTTCAGCGTGGAATCCACGAAAATATCGGTGATATCGTAGTTGCCGGCGCACATACCGGCGATAAAGCCGTAAAATGCGTCATAGCCCGTGATGCCGGATTCGTCCGCCGCGACCAGACGCGTCTTGTGCGACAGGTCATACGTGAGCGTGCTGTCCTTTTCGATAAACACCACATTGCCGTTGGACGCCGCGGTCGCCGCCGCGCACATATCGATCAGCTTCTTGGTTTTGCCGGAACCCTTGCGACCGAGAATCAAAGTAATCATAATATAAGTCCTCCTTGTATATTGATGAACGCACAGGCGTTCAAACTTACCGTCCGAGACGCTGTTCCAGCGCCGCTTTTTCGTCCTCGTAGCCCGGCTTGCCGAGCAGAGCGAACATGTTGCGCTTATAGCTTTCCACACCGGGCTGATCAAACGGATTGACGCCCAGCAGATAGCCGGAAACGGCGCACGCTTTTTCAAAGAAATAAATGAGATAGCCGAGATGACGCTCGGTCGCCTCCGGCATACGGATGACGATGCTGGGCGTGCCGCCGTCGGCGTGCGCGAGCACCGTGCCCTCAAACGCCTTTTCGTTGACATAGCCCATCGTCTTGCCGGTGAGGAAGTTCAGTCCGTCCACATTTTCGGGGTCTTCCTCGATGGTCAGCGCGGAAGCGGGCTTCTCCAGCCACACCACCGTCTCAAACAGGATGTGCGAGCCGTCCTGCACGAACTGCCCCAGCGAATGCAGATCGGTCGAGAAGGTCGCGGACGCGGGGAACAGCCCCTTGCCGTCCTTGCCCTCGCTCTCGCCGAACAGTTGCTTCCACCACTCGGACATCATCGTGTAGCAGGGATCGTAGCTGACCATCATCTCCACCGCGCGCCCCTTGCGCAGCAGCACATTGCGGGCGGCGGCGTAACGATAGCAGTCGTTTGCTTCCAGCGACGGCTGCATAAACGCCTGCTGTGCTTCGGCGGCGCCCGCCATCAGCGCATCGATATCGCAGCCCGCGACCGCGATGGGCAGCAGCCCAACCGCCGTCAACACCGAAAACCGACCGCCCACATCATCCGGCACCACAAAGATCTCATACCCCTCGCGGTCGGCCAGCGCTTTCAGCGTGCCGCGCGCCTTGTCCGTCGTCACATAGATGCGACGGCGCGCTTCCTCGACGCCCACGGTCTTTTCGAGATACGAGCGGAATACGCGGAAGGCGATCGCCGGCTCGGTCGTCGTGCCGGATTTGGAGATGACGTTGACCGACACGCGCTTGCCCTCACACAGCGCCAGCAGATCGTTCAGCGCGGCGGAGCTGATGCCGTTGCCGGCGAAGAACACCTGCGGACCTTTGGTTTTGAAGTTGTACATCGGGGATTGCAGGCACTCGATCACCGCGCGTGCGCCGAGATACGAGCCGCCGATGCCGATGGCAATGAACACATCGGTATC
>CAJKXG010000141.1 GCA_905203795.1 uncultured Oscillospiraceae bacterium
TGTACTGCCCGGAAACGGGCTGATCGCTTCTCTTGGCGGCGTTGCGCTGCTGGGTGGCAGCTGCCAATTTATCAGCGGACAAATTCCGGTGCCCGCACAGATGCAAGAAACGTCCGAGCGGCTGTCGGAAGAAGGAAAAACGCCGTTGTTTTTTGCCTGTGACGGCGCGCTGTGCGGTATCATTGCCGTGGCGGATACCATCAAGGCGGACAGTCCTCAGGCCATCCAAGACATGCGGAATATGGGCATCCATGTGGTGATGCTGACCGGCGACAACGAACGAACTGCGAAAGCCATCGGAGCAAAAGCGGGTGTGGATGAGGTGATCGCCGGCGTGCTTCCCGACGGCAAAGACCAGGTGATTCATGAATTGCAGAAAAACGGGAAGGTCATCATGGTCGGCGACGGCATCAATGACGCGCCGGCACTGACAAGCGCCGACATCGGCATCGCCATCGGTGCAGGCGCCGATGTGGCGATTGATGCGGCGGATGTGGTGCTGATGAAAAGCCGCCTGTCCGATGTCCCCGCCGCCATTCGTCTGAGCCGTGCCACCTTGCGCAACATCCATGAAAACCTGTTCTGGGCATTTATCTATAACATGATCGGTATTCCGCTGGCGGCAGGCGTATGGATCAGTGTACTCGGCTGGCAGCTCAATCCGATGTTTGCGGCGGCAGCCATGAGCCTGTCCAGCTTTTGCGTCGTTACCAACGCACTGCGCCTGAATTTCTTTCGGATGCATGATTCCAAACGGGATCATAGAATCAAAAACAAGCGAAAACAACTCAATGAAAAGGAGACAGAAACCATGCAAAAAACGCTGAAGATCGAAGGTATGATGTGCGGACATTGCGAAATGCACACCAAAAAAGCGCTGGAAGCGTTGGAAAATGTAGAAAAGGCGGAAGTCAGTTATCAGACCGGAACGGCTGTTGTCACGCTGAAAAAAGAGGTTTCGGATGACGTCCTGAAGCAGGCGGTCGCCGATCAGGGCTATCAGGTGACCGATATTCAATGATCGCGTGCCTGTGCCACACGCAAAACATGCCGCCCCTTTTGGGGCGGTTTTCTTCCATTTCCGAGAGCGCGGTGTGGCTATTCGTGCCGTCGTACAGGCTGAAACCCGTGATCGTATTGTCGGCGGGGTTGATGTACAGGGTTGTTTCCAATTTGTCGTAGGTGAAGGTCACCAACAATTCCGATTGATAATACACGCTTTGTGTTTTACCGTACAGCAGACAGATGTCCGTGGTGCTCAAATCTCCCAGCGCATTATTGAGCACATACAACGAACTCAAAAACGCCGTGGCGGCGCTGTCGGTACTCAACAAGTCGGATGAGTCAATTTTATAATCCTGATAATCGTTGAGCAGGGTGATCAGCAGTGTAGCCATCGTGTCGGGTCGGATCTTGTCTGCGGCGTCTCGGATCAACGGTATCAATTCACGGATGCGGATATCGGTTTGCTCCACCATCTCCATGGTGACGGTGACGACAGGGGTTTGCGGCACACAATGATAATAGAGGAGATCGCCGCTTTGCAGATCGACCACCGCGTTCAGCGTGTAGAGCTCCCCGTTTTCGTCGTTGGGATAGGTAACGTCGGATATATAGGCCAGATCATCTACCACCGACGCCTGTTTGGCAAAGGAAACACCGTCGGCGGGATAGTGATCGGTAAACGATTCTTTCATAAATGACAGCAGCCAACTGTCGATGTCATCGTAGGCGAATGTCAAGAATTGGTCGATCGTTTCACCGTCTTCAACCTCGATTTCTCCCGACGCGATCTTGCTCTGCAAATACGCTTCGACCGTTTGCGCCTGCTGTGCTTCATACAGATTCCACGGATATACGGTAATGGTGTCGCCGCTGCCGATATACAGCAGTTGACTGCCGGAAACCGCAGGGGTCTTGTGGACAGGATCGTCGCCGAATGTCATCCCACGGTGCAAAGCGTAAAATCCAACGCCGTTGAGCAGCAAAATTCCGACGCACAGAAGCGAAAACAGGGGAATGGTCATCTGTTTGACACGTTTCATATTGCCGCCTCCCTTTGGGGAAATGCCACCGTCACTGTGGTGCCGACGTTCGGGGTGCTGTCAATCGTCATGGTCGCACCGTGCTGTTCCGCGATTTTGCGGCACAGCGACAACCCCAGCCCCGCACCGCCGCTTTTGCGGGAACGGGACTTGTCCACCATGTAAAACGGCTCGGTGACACGGCGAATTGCCTCCTGACTCATGCCGATGCCGTGATCGGACACGGATAACGCGATGGTGTCCGCCTGCACGCGGCAGGAGAGGTTGATTTCCGAACCCTCCGACGAGGCTTTGGATGCGTTGTCAATGAGATTGTAGAGCAACGATGTGAGCAGCGTTTTGTCCGCCGACAGGGTGGCTTCGACGGGCTGAATGATCGGTTTTTGCGCGCGTGTCGCCAACAGGGCGCAGATGGACGGCGTGATCTCGTCAAAGAAAGCGGGAATATTCAGCGGTTCGCGCTCCGGTTCGGTATGTTCGGATACAGTCAACTCCAGCAGCTTGTTGGACAACGACCGCAGACGGCTGGCTTCCTTCACGATCACATCGGCGTATTCGCGGCGCTGTTCCTCCGTCATGTTGCGCTGGATACGCAGAATATCCGCGAATCCCAAAATGGAAGTCAGCGGCGTTTTCATCTCGTGGGCAAAATCGTCGATAAACTGCTGCCGTCCATCCGCCAACTGCTGAATCTCGTCAATTTTCTGTTCGATGGAAACCGCCATCTGATTGACATTGCGGGACAACTGCACAAATTCATAGCTGCCTTTTTCCGGCAGCCGCCGCTGATAATCACCTGCTGCGATGCGCCGAATGGAGCGGTTGACGCGGTCGAGAGGGGAGAGCAGGCGAAACACGATCAGCATCAGCACACCACCGATGACCAGCGCGAACACCTCGCTCATGATCAGCACAAACCAAAACCGCTGATTCATGTCCTTTTCCACATCGGTGATATCCAACGCCGTATACACCGTATACGGTACGCCTTCTATCGTGACGATCGACCCCGTATGTAGCCGTGTGGCGTCCGCTTCGCGGCAAATTCGCGACGCCACCTCGTTGGCTGTGACGGCTTGACGCAGTGTTTCGTTCGGCTGGCTGAGCTGATACTGCCCGACGCAGCCGTCCGCCGACCACACCGCCATGCTGTATCCGCTCTCGGCGGAAGCGTTGATGGTGTCCGATAAAATTTGATGCACGTCCGCTTCGGACAGATAATGATTGCCTTGCAGCATACGTTCGTAGACGACCTTGTTGCTGATCCCCGCGGCAAACGACGTATGCTGCGTGATCGCACGATCGCGTTCGTTGGCGATAATGGTGTCATAGCTGCTTTTCAGCACGACAAAAGCCGTCGAATTGATGGCGAGCGTGATCAGCAGCAACGCACATAAAAACACCTTTTGCCATAGCCTCATATTCCTCACCGTCCCTCTCAGCCGAAGCTGCTCTGTCACTTTTCACTCCGGCTTTCCAGCCGATATCCCAGCTTCGGAATCGTGACCAGCCGTCCGTACAACCCCATTTTGCGGCGCACCTGCTGCACATGGATATCCACTGTGCGGCTTTCGCCGGCGAATTCATAGCCCCAGACGGCGGAAAGCAGTCGTTCCCGTGTGATCACGATATCGGGATGCTGCAGGAAAAAGACCAGCACTTCAAACTCCTTCGGCGTGAGCGTCACCGCTTCACCGTTGCGCAGCGCCGTATGTTCCTCAATATTGACTGTGATTTCTTCGTACCGCAGGATGGTTTGCGTGTGATGATTGCGGCGCAGCACCACCTCGATGCGGGCGAGCAGCTCCATCGCCTCAAACGGTTTGACGATGTAATCCTCCGCGCCCAATCGCAGTCCCGTCACTTTATCGGTCAGGCTTTGCCGCGCTGTCAGGAAAATCACCGGCGTACCGCCGTCACGGATGCGGCGGATCACCTCAAATCCATCCATTTCCGGCAGCATCACATCCAGCAGGATCAGATCATAGCCGCCGGACAACGCTTCCGTCACCGCGGATGCCCCGTCGGCGCAAACGTGATGCTCATAACCGACCACGTCCAATGTCGCTTCCAGCATTTTGGCAATATTTTCATCGTCTTCCACGATCAGGATACGCGACATACCACCGTCTCCTTTTCTCATCTTTATTTCCAGTATAACACAAACAGCCTATCGCCGCAACTATAGAAAAAACGGATCTGCCGCGTGAACG
>CAJKXG010000142.1 GCA_905203795.1 uncultured Oscillospiraceae bacterium
GAAAACGGGTTTGCGTTTGAAGCAAAAGCGGGTGTGGTGTACCGCTTGCAGTGACAGAATGGCTACACATGACAAACGAGGGGCGTTTGCCCCTCGTTTTCTTCATGCTTTATTTTTCCACCAGCATCCAAACGCCCTCCGCGCCAACGCCGTTTTCCGGCGGGATCAGCAATCCGCGCTCGATCAGCGATTCCACCAGCATATCCGTGATCGGCAGGCTTGCCAGCACGTTAAAATACCGATAATCTCCCAGCAGACGCGCGGGACAAAAACGCGATCTCCCGCCAAATGCGCCGCAGACTCTGCGCGTCCTCGTCCCCGCTCTCATTGTCCGCCGCCAGTCGGGACAAAATATCCGCATGGTCGCCCGCCGCCATGTGTGCGCGGTCATTGGCGCGTTTGCAGCAGTAATCCGCGTACACATTGTGCGCGATCCGCCAAATAAACGCGTCGGGTGCGGTCAGCGTCCCGTCGGTTTGCGCGGCTTCCACGACCGCCAGCACGATGTCCGAACACAGATCCTCCGCCTCTGCGGCGTTGGCGCAGCGCTTGTAGCAGTAGCCGTATATGTCGTCCAGCAAACGGCTGTCCAATCGGTTCAGCAAGTCTTGTTTGTTCATATTGGCTCCTTTGAAAGGCGATTCATGAATGCTTTCACCGATACAGTCGGCGCAAACGCGGATTTGTTAGGTGAAAATGGGATTTTTTTGCGGGGCGTGTTCATTATAGCATAAAAGAAGGGTAAAAATAAGGGGATTGCATTTCCCTGTAGCATTTTGCGCGGAAACCTGTTATAATAAGTATACCGATTCTAAAAGCCGGAGGAAACGCGCGTATGTGGGAGATTTTTGTTTGTTTTCTCGGCGGACTGGGCGCGGGCGTCGGCACCGGTCTGGCGGGGCTCAGCGCCGCCGCCGTTATCGCGCCGATGCTGATCACCCTGCTCGACGTGCCCGCCTATCAAGCCGTGGGCATCGCACTCGCGTCCGACGTGCTGGCGAGCGCCGTCTCCGCCTGCACCTACGGTCGCAGCAAAAATCTGGATATTCGCAACGGTCTGATTATGATGGGCACGGTGCTGGTCTTTACCATGTTGGGCAGTTATGCCGCCAGTCTGCTGCCCAATACCGTCATGGGCGGCTTCAGCGTGTATATGACGGTGCTGCTCGGTTTAAAATTTATCATCAAGCCTGTCATGACCACGAAAGAGAGCATGGAGCAAAAATCGCCGCGCACACGGGCGACCCAGTCGGTAGTCTGCGGCATACTGATCGGGTCGATCTGCGGGTTTGTCGGCGCAGGCGGCGGCATGATGCTGTTGTTGGTGCTCACTTCGGTGCTGGGCTACGAGCTGAAAACCGCCGTCGGCACCAGCGTGTTTATCATGGCGTTCACGGCGTTGACAGGCGCGGCTTCGCATTTCGCGATCGGCGGGCTGCCGGAACTGAAAATTTTAATTTTGTGTATAATATTCACATTGATTTGGGCGCAGATCGCCGCCAAATTCGCCAACAAAGCGTCGCCGAAAGTGCTCAACCGCACGCTCGGCGTGGTGCTGACGATACTCGGCGCGCTGATGGTGGTCATGCAGATGACAACGGCATAAATGGAGAAATGGGGACATGGTATGGATACGCTGAAACAGATTTTTTCGCAAAATCTTGCGCATTTGCGGATGCGCCACCACATGACCCAAGCAGAGCTTGGCGAACAACTGCAATACTCCGACAAAGCCATTTCCAAATGGGAGCGCGGCGACGCGATCCCCGACGCGTACGTGCTCAAGCGCATGAGCGCGTTGTTTCATGTGTCGGTGGATTATCTGCTGGAGGAACACGATTGGGACACCGAAGCCGTGCCGCCGCCTGCCAATGCTGCCGCCCGCGCCCGCGACCATGCGTCGATCACCATGCTGTCTCTTGTCGGCGTGTGGACGGCGGCGTTGCTGATCTTTATTGTGCTGCTGTTGGTGGATATCGCAGAATGGCGCATCTTTGTCTGCGCCGTACCGGTATCCTTCATCGTGCTGCTGGTGTTTAACACGATGTGGCAGGTGGTCAAAAGCAATTTCTTCGTCATTTCGGGGCTGGTGTGGAGCGTGCTGGCAACGGTGTATTTGCTGTTTTTGTCGCAAAACTGGTGGCAGCTCTTTTTGCTGGGCATTCCGGCTCAGTTGATTATTTATCTCGGCTTCCGCATTCGGTGGAATCAGAAAAAATGAGTGCAAAAATATACCCCGTATTTTCTCTAAAAGGCGGCTCTACGATTGGTAGAGCCGCCTTTTTGTGGCTCTACCTGCGCGCTGTGCATTCGTAGACTGCCGGTGGGCGGGAATAGATAGCGTTTTGCGGCGCAGCATGATAAGATGAGAATGTCATCACGGCGCGCCGCACGACGCGCTTTCAGGGAGGAATTATCATGTCCGATTATGTACTCAGTTGTTGTTCCACTGCCGATCTGAGCGAAGAAAAATTCCGCACGCGGGACATCTCGTATATCTGCTTCCACTTTTCGCTGGACGGCAAGTCCTATCCGGACGATTTAGGCAAATCGGTGCCGTTTGAGGAGTTTTATCGCGCGATGGAAAACGGCGCAGAAACCAAGACCTCGCAGGTCAACGTGGATGAATTCATTGACTATTTCACCGGCATTATGGAGCAGGGCAAGGACCTGCTGCACATCAGCCTGTCCTCCGGCATTTCCGGCACATACAATTCGGCGCGTATCGCGGCGGAGGAAGTGCGCGCCAAATACCCCGACCGCAAGCTGTATGTGGTCGATTCGCTGGGCGCGTCGTCCGGCTACGGTTTACTGATGGAGCTGTTGGCGGATCAGCGCGACGCGGGACTGACCATCGACGAACTGCGCGATTGGGCGGAGGAGAACAAGCTCAACATCCATCACTGGTTCTTCTCCACCGATCTGACATTCTACGTGAAGGGCGGGCGTATTTCCAAAGCGTCCGGCTGGTTTGGCACGGTGCTGCGCATCTGTCCGTTGCTGAACATGGACAATTTCGGCAAGCTGATTCCGCGTTTCAAGATTCGCGGTAAAGACCGCGTCATCCGCGAAATCGTCGTGAAAATGGGCGAACACGCGAAGGACGGTCTGCAATACAGCGGCAAATGCTACATGTCGCATTCCGCGTGCTATGAGGATGCGCGCGCGGTGGCGGATCTCGTGGAAGCGCGTTTCCCGAATCTCGACGGCAAAGTGCTGATCAACAGCATCGGCACCACCATCGGCAGCCATACCGGTCCGGGCACGGTGGCGTTGTTCTTCGTGGGCGACAAACGCGTGGATTGAGGTTGAACAGTCGATGAAGCCCTTTCATGCCGGTCGGATCGCCGTGCTGATCGTGTTGCTGTTGGTGCTCATGGTGCTGGCGATCGCCGTCGGGTCGCTGGCGGAAGCCTATGCCACCGACCCGCACTGGATGCGGTATCTGCTCGGTTAAACGGATAAAATGAGCCCCCTCGGCGCATACTGCCGATGTAGTATGTGCCAAGGGGGCGTTTTGTTTGTCGGAGCAAAACACGCGTGGCGCCGTCTGGAAATTTGCGCTGGCGGGCGCGTTGGCGGGTGCTGCCAACGGCTTTTTCGGGTCGGGCGGCGGGCTGTTCCTCGTACCATTGTTTGTCGGATGGATGGGGATGGAGCAGCGCCGCGCGTTCGCCACCTCCATGGCGGTGATCCTGCCGCTGTCGGCGGTGTCGCTTGTCGTCTATCTGCTGCGCGGCGGTATGGATTGGGGGTTCGCCGCGCCGTATCTGGTCGGCGGTGCGGCAGGCGGGGTGCTCGCGGGACTGGTGTTTCGCCGACTGCCCGTCACGCTGCTGCGCCGTGTATTCGGCGTGCTGATTTTATACGGCGGCGTAAAGGCGGTGTTTTTGCTGTGAGCGGATGGGGCGTATTGGTCGGGTTGGCAGCGGGATTTGTCAGCGGATGCGGCATCGGCGGCGGTTCGCTGTTGTTGCTGTATTTGACGGCGGTGGCGGGCGTCGCACCGTATGAGGCCGGCGGCATCAATCTGTTGTTTTTTCTGTGTTGTGCGCCGGCGGCATTGTTTTTGCACGCGAAAAAAGGGTTGATTCAAAAACAGAGCTTGGCGGCGGCAATCGGGGCGGGCGTCGTGACCGCCATTGCCGCATCATGGTGCGCGTCGGTCGTCCCCACCGACTGGATGCGCCGCGCGTTTGGAGTGCTGCTGCTGTATATCGGCGCAAAAGAGCTGTTTTGCAAGC
>CAJKXG010000143.1 GCA_905203795.1 uncultured Oscillospiraceae bacterium
CGAGTCCAACAGGGGGAGCCACAAAAAACCACATTTGCCTGCTAGGCAAATGTGGTTTTTTTGAACGAAGTGTGCCTTGCGGCACGTGAAGTGATGCTTCGCATCGTGAAGTTGCTTCGCAGTGAAGTTTCTGCGGAAGTGAGCGGCACACTTCACTTCACTTCGCGCGTAAGCACGATACTTCACAGCGGCATTGCCGCTGCTTCACTTGGCGAAGCCAAACTTCACAAAATATTGTAAACATAGACTTTTCTGATATAATGCTCTTAAATGGAGGTGTTACAATGTCTGAAAGTAAATTGAGAAACCAGTCCATGGATTTTGCTGTATCAATCATCAGCCTTGTAAAACAACTGAAAGGACAGCGCGAATCCATCATCTCCAATCAAATTGGCAGAAGCGGTACTTCTATCGGAGCAAATATCCGTGAGGCTCAGTATGCCCACGGTAAGGCTGATTTTATTGCCAAGCTTCAGATTGCACTTAAGGAAGCGAATGAAACTGGCTATTGGCTGGAACTCCTTTACAAAACAGGTTATATCGAAGAAGCAGAATATAAGGCACTGGATTCAGCCTGTGCAAGTATTCGGGTAATGCTCATTGCCTCCATCAACACCGCAAGGGGGAATACAGAATGATAGGGGATACCGTGACGGTAACTGTTGACCGCCCGTTGGGCAGCTATCACCCCGAACACTCGGACTTGTACTATCCGGTCAATTACGGATACATCAAAGGGACAATGGCTCCGGATGGTGAGGAAGAAGATGCCTATATTCTGGGGATTGGGAAACCGGTCAGGGAATATACCGGAATAGTGATCGCCGTGATCTATCGGAAAGACGATACGGAACACAAATGGGTGGTCGCGCCTGAGGGCAGTTCATTAACAGCCGGAGAGATTGAACAGGCTGTGCATTTTCAGGAGCAATACTTTCAATCTGTGGTTTCCTTTGAACTATGAATTGTTTGTTTTATTGTGGTGTACTTTTTGTCGTTCTTACCCCTGTTTTGCTCCGTTTAGTCGCTCATTGGCACGAAAAAAATCCCTTGCGGGATTTGTGAAATTTGCTTTGCAATGTGCAGATATACTGATTACGACAAATCGAAATTGATGGAGGAAGACAGGATGAACAGGATCATATCAAGAATCGGCTCCGTAATCGTGACAGTGGCGGTATTTCTTTTTGCGATCTGTTTGATCATCGACTTTTCTTTTGGCTCATACTTCGTATGTATGTTCCTTCCTATTGGTTATATCATGATGGCGGCAGGACTGCATCATGAAAGTCGTGAAGACCGGCGCGTAACCGCCAATATTGGAATGGCGTTTGCGGTCATTTATGCCGTATTGATTTTTCTTGTATATTTTGCGCAGACAACCAGCGTTCGCTTGGGCGGGTTGAGCGAACAGGCGCAGAGTATTCTGGATTTCAAACGAGGGGGTCTGATATTTAACTATGACCTGTTGGGATATGGAATGATGGCTCTTTCTACATTTTTCATGGGTCTGTCTGTCCAAGCGGACAGCAAAGCAGACAAGTGGATGAAAGCCCTCATGATGATCCATGGAGTGTTCTTTTTCGGTTGCTTTATCATGCCGATGACGGGTGTGTTTATCCGTATGTCCGACGGAAAAACAAACATCGGATACGTCGTCGCACTTCTCGCATGGTGTGCATACTTTCTTCCCGTCGGAATACTGGCATACAGGCACTTTGGGAAGAAAAACTGACAACTTTCGGTTTGTCGATTTCGCGCACCTTTTCTCGTTTTTCCCCCTTCCTTGCGTATCGTGAAGCCCCTATGGATGTTGGCAACACACGTCGCATAATCCGTGAAAAAAACACAGCTTCCGTTTGGCGGAGGCTGTGCTTTTTTGATACAGTCAGCGGGAGCAAACTCCCAATCACGCGCGGTAAACGAGGGGATTTTTCCAAACAACCGCAGCCTTCCGAGACAGAAAAGCTCTTGACAGTTTCAAAAAAAAGAAGTATATTAAAAATGAAAGGCAAACACCATTTAGGAGGGCTCGTTATGGCAACCTTCAAACAACTGTTTATGTATTATCTGGATTCCCAGGGAGTTAAATACACCGACAAAGACGACGACGCTGTTTTGATTACTTACAGCGGAGACAACATGAAATCCATTCCCGTTTATGTCTTCTTCGATCGAGACGGCGACCCGCTTGTGCAGTTTCGATGCTGGGATATTGCCAATTTTAAGGATAAGATCGCGGAGGGCATTGTGACTTGCAACAGTCTGAATGCAAAATACCGTTGGGTGAAGTTCTATCTCGATGAGGATCAGGACATCATTTGCGAGTGCGATGCTTATGTCGATCAAGGCACCTGCGGCGCTGAGTGCTTGGCGTTGGTGCGCCGCCTTGTGAATATCACCGACGAGGCATATCCCGAGTTCATGCGTGCTCTGTATGCCTAAGCGCGACATCCGATGGATACATCAAAAGCGTTCCTTTGCTGTTTCAAGCAAAGGAACGCTTTTTTTGCGGAAATTGCGTCAGTACGCGTTTCAGCCGCCGCAAATGCTCTGCGTCGCCTTTTGCGCGATGTGGTCGGGATAAATATGGGTGTGAAAATCCACGATTTTCATAAACGGTTCTCCTATCAGCCAAACGGCGGTCAAACGCCGTGTCCTTTGATTTCCCAGCATATCACAACCGCGGTTGCTTGTCAAACGCTCCACACGAAAAACCCCGCCTGCTTTCCTATGCCGAAAAGCAGGCGGGGTTGCTGTATGGAGAGGAACTTTAGTCCGCGAACATCGGCGTCGACAGATACCGTTCGCCCGTATCCGGCAACAGCGCGACGATCACCTTGCCCTTGTTTTCGGGACGCTGCGCCAGCACCGTCGCCGCGTACACCGCCGCGCCGGAGGAAATGCCCACCAGCAGACCTTCCTTACGTGCCAGCGTCCGACCGGTCTCAAAAGCATCCTCGTTTTCGACAGTGATGATCTCGTCGTACACGTCGGTATTCAGCGTATCCGGCACAAAGCCCGCGCCGATCCCCTGAATCTTGTGCGGACCGGGCGTGCCCTTGGACAGCACCGGCGAACCCGCCGGCTCGACCGCAACCACCTTGACATTCGGATTCTGCGATTTCAGATAGTCGCCGACGCCCGAAATCGTGCCGCCCGTGCCGACGCCCGCCACAAAGATATCCACTTTGCCGTCGGTGTCTGCCCAAATTTCCGGACCGGTGGTACTCAGATGCGCTTTCGGGTTGGCGGGATTGGTGAACTGGCTGGGGATAAAGCTGTTCGGCGTCTCCGCCGCCAGCTCCTGCGCCTTGGCGATCGCGCCCTTCATCCCCTTTGCCCCATCGGTCAACACCAGCTCAGCGCCGTAGGCTTTCAGCAGATTGCGGCGCTCGACGCTCATGGTCTCGGGCATCGTGAGGATGATCTTGTATCCTCTGGACGCCGCGACCGCCGCCAACCCGATGCCGGTGTTGCCGCTGGTCGGCTCGATGATGACCGAATCCGGCTTCAACGCGCCCGCCGCCTCCGCGGTATCGATCATCGCCTTGGCGATACGGTCCTTGACACTGCCCGCCGGATTGAAATATTCCAGCTTGCCGTAAATGTCCGCGCCAAGGTCTTTCAACTTGATGTAGTTGTTCAGCTTCAGCAACGGCGTGCCGCCGATCAGATCGGTGATTTTGTCAAATGTTTTCATGATCATCTACTCCTTTTATAATGCATATCAAACCTACCTATTTGATAGGCTTTATTATAGCACCCTTTCCGCTTCCTGTCAACCCCTCTTTGAAAAAAATAAACAATATTTTCTTTTTCTCTTGACAAACCGCCGCTTGTCGTGTACTATATATCATATTAAACTCGTGGGAAATGTATGATTATATTCGGAGAAAGGCATGGTGAGGCAATGGACACATCGGCAAACATCGTCGAAACACTGGCGGCGAACCGCGATCTGTCGGACGAATCGCTCAAGGCCCTGCTCGAAACCGATCAATGGGACGCCCTGCTCCTGCCTGCCGCCGATCGCGTCCGACGGGACATCTACGGGGACGAGGTGTACATCCGCGGGCTGATCGAGTTTACGAATTACTGTAAAAACAACTGCTACTACTGCGGTATTCGGCGGGACAACCGCCAAGCCACCCGCTATCGGCTGAGCAAGGAGGAGATCCTCGCCTGCTGTACGGAAGGATATGCCTTCGGCTTCCGCACCTT
>CAJKXG010000144.1 GCA_905203795.1 uncultured Oscillospiraceae bacterium
GGCATCGACGCGTTCGGCAAATCGCTGGATGCGCGCATCGACGCGCTGCAAGGCGGCGTGTGGGACGCGGTCGGCTATTCGTTCAACCTCAATTCTCCCAAGCAACTGGCGACCGCGTTGTTTGAAAAGTTGCAGCTCCCCGCGGGCAAAAAGACCAAATCCGGCTATTCCACCAATGCGGAGGTGCTGGAAAAGCTGCGCACGGTGCATCCCGCCGTGGACATGCTGCTGGAATACCGCTCACTCTCAAAGCTGCGCTCCACCTATTGCGACGGCTTGCTCAAAGTGATCGGCGAGGACGAGCGCATTCACTCCTCCTTTAACCAAACCGAAACGCGCACCGGCCGCATCTCGTCCACCGAACCGAATTTGCAGAATATCCCCGTCCGCCAACCGCTGGGACGGGAGCTGCGGCGCTTCTTCCGCGCGCGGGAAGGCTGGGTGCTGGTGGACGCGGACTATTCGCAGATCGAGCTGCGGGTGCTCGCGCATATGGCAGACGAACCCACCATGAAAGAAGCATTTAACCACGGCGGCGACATCCACCGTCTCACCGCCTCGCAGGTGTTCGGTGTGCCGGAGGACATGGTGACGCCGCAGATGCGTTCGCGCGCCAAGGCGGTCAATTTCGGCATCATCTACGGCATCGGTCCGCATTCGCTGTCGGAGGACATCGGCGTGTCCTACGGCGAGGCAAAACACTACATCGACAGCTATCTGGCAAACTACAGCGCGGTGGCGGGGTTCATGACGCGGCTGGTGGAGGACGCAACTGCCAGCGGCTATGCCCGCACCCTGTTTGGGCGGCAGCGCCCGATGCCGGAGCTGAAGGCAGCCAACAAAATGATGCGCGCTGCCGGCGAACGCATCGCCCGCAACACTCCGATCCAAGGCACCGCCGCCGACATCATCAAGCTGGCGATGATCCGTGTAGACCGCCGCCTGCGCGAGGAAAACCTGCGTGCCCGCCTGATTTTGCAGGTGCACGACGAGCTCATCGTCGAAGCGCCCGCCGATGAAGCCGCGCATGTCGCCGTATTGCTGCGCGATGAAATGGAAGCCGCCGCCGACCTGTCGGTGCGGCTGGAGGCGGATGTGCACAGCGGCGACACATGGTACGACGCAAAAGTGTAAATCTTCACGTATACTTTATATAAACTTTACCTCGACTTATTGACAAACAATAAGCCGTCGGCTTATAATATAGGTTAGATGTCTGTATATGAATGAAAGAGGGGCCACCATGACCGAACAAGCAAAACCGGTCTATGATTATCTGATAGTGGGCAGCGGTCTGTTCGGCTGTGTGTTCGCCCACGAAGCCACCCGCCGCGGCTATCGCTGTCTGGTGGTGGAAAAACGCCCGCACACCGGCGGCAATGTACACTGCGAGACGGTGGAGGATATCATCGTCCACCGATACGGCGCGCACATTTTCCACACCGCCGACCGCGAGGTGTGGAACTATGTCAACGCACTGGTGGAATTCAACCGCTACACCAATTCCCCCATCGCGAATTTTCACGGCGAGATCTACAACATGCCGTTCAACATGAACACGTTCAGCAAGCTGTGGGGCGTTGCCACCCCCGCCGAGGCGCTCGCCATATTGGAGCGACAGCGCGCCGAGATCAGCGGCGAGCCGCGCAACTTAGAGGAACAGGCGATCCGTCTGGTCGGGCGGGATATCTACGAAAAGCTGGTCAAGGGCTACACCGAAAAGCAGTGGGGACGCAATTGCCGCGACCTGCCTGCGTTTATCATCAAACGCCTGCCCGTGCGGCTGACCTACGACAACAACTATTTCAACGACCCCTATCAGGGCATCCCGATCGGCGGCTATAATCTGCTGATCGACCGTCTGCTCGCGGGGTGCGACGTGATGACCGGCGTGGACTACCTCGCCGACCGCGCGGCGCTGCGCGAAAAAGCGCGGCGGGTGGTGTATACCGGCACGTTGGATGCGTATTACGACTTCTGTTTCGGCAAATTGGAATACCGCAGTCTCCGCTTTGAAACAGAACTGCTGGACGAACCGAACTATCAGGGCGTGGCGGTGGTCAACTACACCGACCGCGAGACCCCGTTTACCCGCATCATCGAGCACAAGCACTTCGCCTTCGGCACACAGCCGAAAACGGTCATCACCCGCGAATATCCCGTCACCTATCAAGAGGGAATGGAACCGTATTATCCTGTCAATGACGACCGAAACGGCCGCCTGTATGCGCAGTACGCACGGCGCGCGGCGGCGGAGACGGATGTACTGTTCGGCGGACGGCTGGCGGAGTACAAATATTACGACATGGACAAAGTGATTGCCGCCGCTCTGCAAGCCGCGCGGCGGGAATTTGATTGAGGGCAGAGGAAGTAACCATGAGCGAACGCGATATCAAAATCAGCGTGATCATGCCGGTCTACAACGTGGAGCACTATGTGGGCAAGGCGATCGAAAGCATTCAGGCGCAGACGATGCAGGATTGGGAATTCCTCATCGTGGACGACGGCACGCCGGACAACAGCGGTGCGATCTGCGACGCGTATGCGGAAAAGGACGACCGGCTGCATGTATTCCACAAGGAAAACGGCGGCGCTCCCTCCGCGCGCAATATGGCGATCGACGTGGCGCGCGGCAAGTACCTGTATTTCATGGATTCCGACGATTGGGCGGAACCGACCATGCTGGCGGATATGTACGCGCTGGCGGAACAGCATGATGCGCAGCTGGTTGTCACCGGTTTTTATATCGACACCTATTACAGCGACACGGAATACGTGACCTCTGTCCAGAGCCGTCCGGCACATGTGTTTGCCTCGCAGCAGGAATTCCGCGAAAACGCCTATCCCCTGTTCGACTGCAACCTGCTGTACACCCCGTGGAACAAGCTGTATCTCGCCTCCTATCTGCGCGAACACGAGTTGAAGTTCCCCCATACATTCTGGGATGATTTTCCCTTCAATCTCAGCGTACTGCGCGACGTGGAGCGCGTGGTGCTGTCGGATCGGCCGTATTACCACTTTATCCGCAAACGCGCCGAGTCCGAGACGGCGAAATACCGCGACAACATGTACGAAAAGCGCGAAGAAGAGCACGGCTGGATGCTGGAACTGTACCAATATTGGGGCATTGCCGACGAGGGCAGCATGGAAATGATCCATCGGCGGTATATCGAGCGCATTATCGGCTGCGTGGAAAATCTCACCAACCAAAGCTGTACCCTGTCGCCGCGGGAAAAGCGCGCGGAGATCAAACGCATGATCTCCACCCCCGCCGCACGGCAGGCGGTGCGCATCGCCCGCCCCAAGTCCATGATGATGCGGCTGCTGCTCATTCCGGTGCGGCTGCGCTGGGCGGGCGCGGTGTATCTGGAAGGGCGCTACATCTCCCGCGTCAAATCCTCCAACACCAAGCGGTTCGCCACGCTGAAAGCACGCAGGTAACGGCGGAGACCACCGCTGAAAAATGAATCCTTGACCAAAGGAGAAGCGTTGTGAAACCAACCATTTCGGTCATCATGCCGGTCTATAACGCCGCCGACTATTTAGAACGGTCGGTGGCGTGTGTCGTTCAGCAAACCTTTCCCGACTGGGAACTCCTGCTGGTGGACGACTGCTCCCCCGACGGCAGCGGGGCGTTGTGCGACCGTCTGGCGGCGGCGGACGCCCGCATACGGGTGCTGCATCTGGCGCAAAACGGCGGTGCAGGTGCGGCACGCAATCGCGGCATCGACGAAGCGCACGGACGGTATTTGTATTTTATGGACGCGGACGACACCATCGACGACGATCTGCTGGAGACCGCCTGCCGCGCGCTGGACAAGCAACCTGCGCAGCTCGTGGTATTCGGCGTATGCGAGGAATATTTCGACGGCGACGGCCGCCTGTCCTCCGTCCGCACCATCACCTATCCCGAAACCTATTGCCCCGACGCGGCATCCCTCCGCCGACACATTCCGGCGCTGGAGGAACGCACGCTGTACGGGTATTTTTGGAATAAGCTGTACGACGCGGACTGTCTGCGTGAAAGCGGCGTGCGCATCGGCAACGAGCCGCTGTATGAAGATTTTTTCTTCAACGCGGCGTATTGCGAAACCATCCGATCGATGATCGTGCTGGACACCGCACCGTACCACTATAAAAAACGGCTGAACGACAGCCTGACCTGCCGCTTTGTGCCGGACTATTTTGCGCTCTCC
>CAJKXG010000145.1 GCA_905203795.1 uncultured Oscillospiraceae bacterium
CCTCGTACGATGGGTCGGCGATCACGTATGATGCGATCGGCAATCCGCTGACCTAACATGGTAAGCGGGCGATCCCGTTTTTACGAAAAACAGCCACTCGATGTTACGCACATCGGGTGGCTGTTTCAGATTCGGAAGGCGTCAATTGCCCTCGGCACGGAAGCGGCGGCTGACGCAAAACGCCCGATGAGCAGAAGAAGACGGCGACTTGAAAATGCCCGCATGATTTGTCTTGCAAATGCGCGTGGTTTCCTGTATAATAAGGACAACGTAAGTGCAAAAGGGGACATTCATATGGCATGTTTACTGGTTCCGGTCGCGGAGGCGGTCGTGACGACCATCGCGGCAAAGGTGATGCGTTCTAAGGAGAAAGCGCCGAAGGAGATACAGCTGTCTGACGAAAACGGCGCGGAGGTTGTGCAAAAGCTCCCGTTTTCCCGTAAATTGACATGGCTGTCCCATCTGCTGTGGGGCGGTTCGGCGCTGTTGGCGTTCGAGCATGTGTGGCACGGCGAGATTGTACCGTGGTTCCCGTTTTTGACTGCGGCGGTCGATCAAGCGGAACGGGCGGCGATGCTGCACGAGATGGCGACGGTGGGTGTGAGCATGACCGTGCTGGTGACGCTCGTCTGGTGTGGGATGCTGGCGGTGTCCGCCGCCATGGAAAAGCGGGCGCTGAAGCCGCAGCCCGAAACAAAGTAGGGAGCGTGCCGCCATGACCTTGCTTATAACCGTTTTTGCGGCGATCATCTGCACGATCGTGTGGTATGCGACCGCGCCGAAAAGTGAGATGAAGGTGGGTATCCTCTGCTGGATGTATTGGGGCGCGTCCATCATGTGGCTGGTGGATGCGGTATACGAATACGCGGCGCAGCCGGAAGCGTACTTTACCTCCGCGCCGGCGGACATGCTGAGCGATCTGTATCTCGGGCTGTCGGCGGTGGCGCTCGGTCTGGTCATCTGGCTGGTGATTCTGTTGATCAAAGACCCCAAGGGTGTTGTGAAGGCGGCGCTGTTTAAAAAATCGAAGTGAAACGGGTAAAGCGGCGCTGTGGTCAGTGCCGCTTTCCTTGTGCAAAGATGGAGCATGACAGACATGGAGTTGTCGCAATTTTTTAAGGAAAGCCCCAAGGTCGCTGTTGCGTTTTCCGGCGGGGTGGATTCGGCGTATCTGCTGTACGCGGCGCTGCGGTACGCCGCCGAGGTGCGGGCGTATTATGTCAAATCCGCCTTTCAGCCGCAATTTGAACTGGAGGACGCCCGCCGGATGGCGGCGTCGCTGCACGCGGATATGACGGTGCTGGAAGCGGATGTGCTGAGCGAGCCGCTTGTGGTGCAAAATCCCGCCGACCGCTGTTATCACTGCAAAAAGCTGCTGTTTTCGATGATCGGCGATGCGGCGCGCGCAGACGGCTTTTCGCTGTTGCTGGACGGCACTAACGCGTCCGATGACGCGTCCGACCGACCGGGTATGCGGGCGCTGCGGGAACTGTCCGTTCGTTCGCCGCTGCGGGAATGCGGGCTGACCAAAGCGGATATCCGCCGTCTGTCCAAAGAAGCGGGACTGTTCACATGGGACAAGCCCGCCTACGCCTGTCTGGCGACGCGCATCCCGTGCGGTACGGCAATCACGCCGGAGGGGTTGCGCCGCACCGAAGCGGCGGAAACCTATTTGTTTTCCCTCGGGCTGTCCGATTTCCGCGTGCGGCTGCTCGGCGACGCCGCACGTCTGCAAGTGCCCGCGTCGCAGCTTCCGAAGGTCATGGAGCATCGGCGGGAGATAGCGGAGGAGCTGAAAAAGCAGTACAGTGCGGTGCTGCTGGATCTGGAGGTACGCGATGAATAACGAGGTCAAAGCCATTCTGGAGGCGGTGCAGGGCGGCACGCTGTCCGTGGAGGACGCGCTGCTCCGGCTCAAGGTCGCGCCGTTTGAGGATATCGGTTTTGCCAAGGTCGATCTGCACCGCAAGGTGCGGCAGGGCGCGGCGGAAGTGATCTACGGCGCGGGCAAAACGCCGGAGCAGATGATCGGCATCCTCGATACGATGAGGAAAAACGGGCAAAACACCGTTCTGATCACGCGGCTCGCGTCGGACGCCGCCGAGCAGATCGGACGGGTACACCCGCTGTCCTATCATGCCGAAGCGAAAATCGGCGTGGTCGGCACACCGCCCACGCCCGACGGTATCGGACGCATCGTGGTGGCGACCGGCGGCACCAGCGATATCCCCGTTGCCGAGGAGGCGGCGCTGACCGCTGAGGTGTTCGGCAACGAAGTGACGCGGCTGTATGATGTGGGAGTCGCCGGTCTGCATCGGCTGCTCGCACACAAGGAGGAGATCATGCGCGCCGGCGTGATCATCGCCATTGCCGGCATGGAAGGCGCGCTGGCGAGTGTGATCGGCGGGCTGGCGGATTGCCCCGTCATCGCCGTCCCCACCAGCGTGGGATACGGCGCGTCGTTCGGCGGGCTGTCGGCGTTGCTCTCGATGCTCAATTCCTGCGCCAGCGGCGTGTCCGTGGTCAACATCGATAACGGCTTCGGCGCAGGGTATCTGGCAAGCATGATCAATCATATGGAGGCAAAACGATGAAAACACTGTATCTGGATTGCGGCATGGGCGCGGCGGGCGATATGCTTGCGGCGGCGTTGATCGAACTGCTGCCCGACCCCGACGCGTTTGTCGCGGAGATGAACGCGCTGGGTATTCCCCATGTGCAGATCGCTCGGGAGAAGGCGGTCAAATGCGGCATCACCGGCACGCATATCGCCGTGCGGGTGGACGGTGCGGAGGAGGATGCGCACGCGCATGTCCATGAGCATGAACATGCTCATGAGCACGAACATATCCATGAGCACGAACATATCCATGAGCACGAGCATATCCATGAGCACGAGCATATCCATGAGCACGCGCATCATCATCACAGCAGCATGCACGAGATTGCACACATCATCGCCGCTTTGCCGTTGCCGGAACGTGTGCGGGAGGATGTGCTGGCGGTGTACGGGCTGATCGCGGAGGCGGAGAGTCACGCACACGGTGTGCCGGTCACGGACATTCATTTCCACGAAGTCGGCACGATGGACGCCATTGCTGATATCACGGCGGTCTGCCTGCTGATGCACCGTTTGTCACCCGACGAGGTGGTGGCGTCCCCGATCCATGTGGGCAGCGGTCACGTCCACTGCGCGCACGGCATCCTGCCCGTGCCCGCGCCCGCCACCGCCTATATTCTGCAAGACGTGCCGATCTACGGCGGCAGTGTGCAGGGAGAGTTGTGTACCCCGACCGGTGCGGCGCTGCTGCGGCATTTCGCCGCCCGCTTCGGCGATATGCCCGTCATGCGGGTGAGCGCCATCGGCTATGGTATGGGCAAAAAGGAGTTTCCGATGGCCAACTGTGTGCGCGCTCTGCTGGGGGAGAGCGGTGACGACACCGACACGGTGCGGGAATTGTCCTGCCAAGTGGATGATATGACGGCGGAGGCGGTCGGTTTCGCGATGGAACGCCTGTTTGACGGCGGCGCGCTGGACGTGTACACCGTGCCTGTGGGGATGAAAAAATCCCGCCCCGGCACGTTGATCCGCGTACTGTGTCGGGAACGGGATAAAGAGGAGATGCTCACGCGGCTGTTTCGCTGCACCACCACACTCGGCGTGCGTGAAGCGATCGTGCACCGCCATGTGCTGCGGCGGCAGGTCGAAACCGTCGCCACCCCGTACGGCGAGGTGCGACGAAAGGACGCGGCAGGCTATGGCGTCACCCGATCCAAATATGAGTATGACGATCTGGCACGTGTCGCCCGCGAACAGGGAGTCAGCCTTGAAGAAGCGCGGCGATTGATCGAAGGTTGCTGATGAAACAAATGCATACCAATGATTAGTCACTGGTATGCATTTGTTTTTTATTCGTGTATATCAAATGTTCGTAAAGTTTAGTGCAGTGGTGTAGGACTCCGACAATACAGGAAATCGATCGCTGCTTGTACGGGAGCGTCCGATGACTGCCCATGCATATTCCTCTGTCCACGGTGCATACTGGAGACAGACTGTACAGAAAGGAATGGGCATATGGAACTGAAGGGAAGCCGCACGGAAGCCAATTTGATGGCGGCGTTTGCGGGCGAAAGTCAGGCGCGCAACAAGTATACCTTCTACGCCGCGCAGGCAAAGCAGGACGGATTCGAGCAG